>CACJIJ010000050.1 GCA_902593445.1 uncultured Pelagibacteraceae bacterium | reverse complement strand
CAAATGTATCTCATGAATTAAGAACTCCTCTACAATCCATTAAAATGGGACTAGAGACATTTGAAAATATTTCAGATTTAAAAAAGAATTCAGAGGTAAATAATTTGTTACCTGTAATGACTTCTCAATCTGAAAGAATGGAAAATTTAATTAGAGATTTATTATCATTGTCAAAAATTGAATTACAAGAACACATACGTCCAACACATGAAATTGATCTGATTGAATTAATTGATTATGTCTTAAAAACCTATGAAAAAATAATTAGTAAAAATAATATTAAGTTAAAATTTAATAGAACTGACAATTTTAAAATAGTTGGTGATAGAGATAAATTAATAGAAATTTTTACTAATCTTATCGATAATTCAATTAAATATAGTGATAAAAATAAAGAAATTACAATCACTGCTAAGAAAGATGGTGGTTTAAACGTTGTATCAGTAGCAGATCAAGGAATAGGTATTCCAAAAGAATCGATACACAGAATCACTGAGAGATTTTTTACTGTTGATCCAAGTAAAAGCCGAAGTGTTGGAGGTACCGGTCTAGGTTTAGCCATTGTAAAACATTTGGTGTCACAACATAGAGCAGAGATGGATATTAATAGTGTAGAAAATAAAGGAACCACAATAGATATCAAATTTAATCCACTATGATTCAACTAAAAAGTTAGTCGTTGTAACAAAAGTTTAACCTTCCTTTAATAAAGTATTCAAGAATCGGAATTATTTAGTTTTGCATAATGAATCTAATAAGGAGAAATATGAATAAATTAACAAGAATATTTTTAGGATTACTTTTAGTATTAAGTTTCACAACAACTAGTTACTCAAGAGACCAAATCAAAATTGTAGGGTCATCAACTGTTTACCCATATGCAACTGTTGTTGCTGAAAAATTTGGTAAAACTGGAAAATTTAAAACTCCAGTTATTGAAAGCACAGGTACTGGTGGTGGAATGAAGTTATTCTGTGCTGGTGTTGGCGCTAATCATCCAGATATTACAAATGCTTCTAGAGCAATTAAACCTAAAGAAAAAGCATTATGCGATAAGAATGGTGTGTCTGAAATTATTGAAATTGTAGTTGGTAATGATGGAATTTCATTTGCACATGCTGTTAGTGCTCCAGATGCGAATTTTACTAAAGAGCAATTATGGAGAGCTTTAGCTGCTAAAGTTGATGTAGATGGTAAACTTGTAGAAAATCCCTATAAAAAATGGAGCGATATAGACACTAGTCTTCCAAATAAAAAAATTGAAATTTTAGTTGCTCCACCAACATCTGGTACAAGAGATGCATGGAATTCTCTTGTAATGGTAAAAGGATGCACAAAAACAGCTAAATCTTTATTTGGAGATAAAGCTAAAAAAGAATGTGCTAAAATTAGAGAAGACGGTTATGCAGTAGAAGCAGGGGAAAATGATACTTTAATAGTGCAAAAACTAACATCAAATCCTGATGCTTTTGGTTTTTTTGGTTATAGTTACCTTGTAGCCAACAAAGATAAGGTTAAAGCGTCTTCTGTTGAAGGTGTTCAGCCATCTTTAGAGGGCATTCAAGATTATTCTTACCCAATAGCAAGACCTTTATTTTTCTATGTTAAGAAAGCTCATATAGGTGTAATTCCTGGTATTCAAGAATTTTTAAAAGAGTTTACTTCTAAAAAAGCTATGAGTAATAGAGGTTATTTGGCTAAAATTGGTTTAGTTCCTTTAGCATCTGAAGAATATAAAACAACTAGAACTGCTGCTTTGGATCTAAATACCATTAATATTAAATAAATTTAAACTTATCCCCAAAAAAAGGCCGGTATTTACTGGCCTTTTTTTTTATTTCAATCAAGGCTTTAATTTGTAACAAAATTGTAACATTTAAAAGATATCAATCTGATCGAATGAATTTCGTATTAATCTTTTTAATAACAATATTTTCATTATCATTATTTTTCTACGGTAGATCAAAAACCAAAAGTATTGCGATTGAAAAAAATATAAAACTTA
>CACJIJ010000049.1 GCA_902593445.1 uncultured Pelagibacteraceae bacterium | reverse complement strand
AAAATTCTATAAAAAAAATTATGAATAAAACCCCAAAGTTTGTGAAAGAAAAAAATAATCCCAACGAAGTAACAAAAATTTTTTCAAAATTTAAAGTACAGGCAATTCCTGTTTTAGATAAAAATGGAAAATTAATTGACATTTTATCTTTTAATAAAAATAACCATTTTGAAAATATAGTTTATATTGTTGCAGGGGGCAGAGGAAAAAGAATGATGCCATTGACAAAATCAACACCCAAACCTCTGCTAGAGTATGCAGGAGTCCCCCTTCTCGAAAGCATTTTAATTAAACTCAAATCTCAAGGATTTAAAAATATTGTTTTATCTATTAATTATCTAGGTAAACAAATTGAGGAATATTTCAAAAAAGGGGAAAGTTTTGGTTTGAATATACATTATATTAAAGAAAATAAAGAAATGGGTACCGCTGGTAGTTTAGCTAAATTAAATAAATTTCATAATAATCATCCCATTATAATGTCAAATTCTGATTTGATCACAAATTTAGATTTTAAAAATCTTCTGAACTACCATGTTAAGCACAATTCAGATCTGACAATGGCATCAAAAAAACATGAATATCAAAATCCCTATGGTGTAATTATGAATAAAGGTAAAAAAGTTTTAAAAATTAATGAAAAACCTATACACACCTTTAATGTTAATGCTGGAGTATATGTTATTGATTTTAAATTGTTAAAGTTTGTAAAAAAAAATAGTTATTTAGATATGCCAAATTTTATTCAAAACTTATTAAGACTAAAAAAAAGAGTATCATTATTTCCTTTACACGAAATTTGGAAAGATATTGCAAATCCTAAAGATTTAAAATGATAAAAAAAATAATTAAGTTTTAAATTGTAAAGATTAATTCTAGATATGAAAAAAATTAAAATACTTTTAATTGGTTCTGGAAATATAGCAAGACAACATTATAAGGCTTTTTCAGAATTTAAAGAATTTATTTTTGTAGGTGTGGTTGCCAGAAATAAAAAAAAATTAAAAAAATTTTCATTAGAACTAAATATACCTTATTTTTCAGATAATATTGACTTAGCTCATCGAACTACGAGTCCAGATTTAGTTATAGTAGCCACAACAATAGAAAGTACACTTAAAGTTTGTTTAAAATTGTTGAAATTTAAATCAGTTTTATTTGTTGAAAAACCACTAGGTTATAATTTTTCTGAGACCAAAGTGCTTTGTAATAAATTTTTTAAATATAAAAAGAAGGTATTCATAGCTCTAAACAGAAGACATTATACATCTACACGAATTGTTCAAAAAGATCTAATTAAAGAAAATAAAAAAAGAACTCTAATAGTACAGGATCAATCAAATCTGAAAAATCATTTTAACAAGTTTCCAAAAAAAATTGTTAATAATTTTATGTATGCAAATTCTATTCATTTAATTGATTATTTTAATATTTTTTGCAGAGGTAATTTAACTAGGATAAGGACATTTAATAGTTTTAACAAAAAACCTTATTTCGTAAAATCAGAATTATTGTTTTCATCTGGAGATATCGGAATATATTCAGCTATATATAATAATGAGAGTCCATGGAATATATCACTTATAACAGGTAAAAAAATTTATATTTTTAAACCTTTAGAAGCTATTTCAAGTAATTTTAATTTAAAAAAATATAAATTTAAGTTTGCAGATGATAAAAATTTTAAGCCAGGATTTAAATTACAAGCGAGAGAAGTTTTAAATTTTTTTTTGGGTTCGAAACATCAATTACCAGATTACAAGCAATATTTGATAAGCTGTAAACTAATAAAGAAAATTTATAAATAAAATGTATATTGATAATACTTGGTATGGAGCCAGATATTTATTTTCAAAATACTGCAAAGTTAAAAATCAGTCTGCATTTGCGTCTATACAGCATGGACATGTTTTGGTAAAACAAAAAAATCTAGGAAAGAGGATTATTAAATCAACACCATGGCTAGTTTGGAACGATAAAATTTCAAATCAATGCTATAAAAATAAAATTAAAAACGTAATACCAGTTGGTTCAATTTTTATATATTTGAAAAAAATATATAGATTTAAAAAAATTTTGCCAAAAGGAACTTTGGTCTTTCCATTACTATCTCAACCGGAAAAGAAAAACTATATATTGTATGAACAATTATTTTCTGATTTAAAAAAAAAATTTCCCAAACCATAT
>CACJIJ010000048.1 GCA_902593445.1 uncultured Pelagibacteraceae bacterium | reverse complement strand
AGACCTGAACATATATTAATTAATACTGGTGAAAAATGCTGGAATAGCAAGGTGTTCGTAATTGAAAAATTGGGTTCATCTACATTTCTATATTTAGAGAAAGATGGAGAACCATTAGTTGTTCAAACAGATGGTGAGAATTCAGCTAATATTGGAGACAATTTAAGCTTAAGTTTTGATTTAAATAAATGTCATTTATTTGACGAAAATAATTTAGCTTTTAAATAATTTATCTTTTTAAGTAAGTTTTTATTTAGATTTAATAAATTAAAAATCAAAAGGAATTGAATTTTGTTCTACAAGCTTTTTGAAAAAATAGTACGATTTTTTAGGTGTTCTTTTTAAAGTTTTAAAATCAACATGCACTATTCCAAATCTCTTTTCAAATCCTAACGCCCATTCAAAATTATCCATGAATGTCCATGCAAAGTAGCTTTTAACTTTAGCTCCATTATCAATAGATTTTTTTACAGCACTTAAATATTTCTTAAAATAATCAATACGATCGGTGTCGTTTATTTCTCCATTTTTTTCAATTAAATCTGGATATGCTGCACCATTTTCAGTTAAATAAATATCTGGATTTCCATAATTATTTTTTAAATCCATAATTTGATCATAATAAGCATCTGGAACAATTTCCCATCCCATAAGAGTTAACTTTGCATCTTTGCCCTCAAGACCAAAAGGCAATTCATCATTGAATGCTCCTCTTGCTTTAAGTAAACTTTTATTATCAGCTTTAATTCTAATATGTTGATAATGATTTAATCCAATAAAATCATTTTTTTGAAAAATATTTTTCATATCATCTTGTTGAATATATTTTGAGACATCATCAATTAGTAATTCAGGATATCTTCCAAGATACATAGGGTCGGCAAATGATCTATTCCAATAAGTATCAAATAATTTAGTTGCATGAAGATCTTCACTTGATTTTGTGGCAGGAATACATGGCGCCATATTAAAAGTGCAGCCAATTTTTATATTATTATTTAAAGATTTCATTGCTTGAAAAGCTTTGCCATGTGCAAGATTAACATTATGTATTGATGCAAAGTATTTTTCTAAATCTTTGTATCCTGGAGCCATGTAACCATCTACATATCCATGAATAGTAAAAACTTGTGGTTCATTAAATGTGATAAAATGATTACATCTATCTCCAAAATTTTTAACAATAGCCTCTGAATAATCTGAAAATATATTTGTTATGTCTCTATTTGCCCAACCCCCTTTATCTTGCAGTGATTGAGGAAGGTCCCAATGATATAAAGTTATGAAAGGCTCAATATTTTTTTCTAAACACTTGTCTATCAACCTTGAATAAAAATCTACTCCTTTAGGGTTTATTTTACCTATCCCTTCAGGGATAATCCTGGTCCACGCTAAAGAAAATCTATATGAATTTAAATTTATATTAGCCATCAGCTCAATATCTTCTTCGTACCTATGATAATGGTCTACAGCAGTATCTCCGTTTTCATTATTTTTAACTTTTCCAGGTGTATGTGTAAAAGTATCCCAAATACTTTTGCTTTTTCCATCTTTATCTGTAGCACCCTCTATTTGGTAACTTGCTGTAGCCGTTCCCCAAAAAAAATCATTAGGAAATTTATTTTTCATGTTAGTTAAATTCTGGTATCCAATTTTTATGAGCTTTTAATAACTCATCTACCATAGAACTAATTTGATCTAAACTTAATAAAGAAGAAGTAAGTGGATCTAACATAGCCGCATGATAAATTGTCTCTTTTTTTTTGGTTCTTAAAGCTTCAACAGTTAATTGTTGAACATTTATATTAGTTTTCATTAGGTTTGCTAAATGCATAGGTAAATCCCCAACTTTTTGAGGGTTAATTCCCTCATTATTTATTTTACATGGTACTTCAACACAACAATCATCTGGTAAATTAGAAATTAACTTGTTATTCAAAACATTTCCATTAACTGTGTCTTCTTTTCCGTCAACAATTGATACAATTATCCGTGAAGCATACTCTAAAGATTTCTCACAAACAAATTTTTCTCCATCTAATAAATTTTGCTCTTGTTGATCCCACTCTTTAATTTGTTTTTTGCACCTTCGAATATATTCATTAATTGGAATATTGAATTCACTTAATAAGTCCTCTCTGTTATTTTTAATAAACCAAGGAGTATATTCTGCAAAGTGTTCGGATGACTCAGTAACAAAATATCCAAATTTTTCTAAAACTTTATATCTAACTTCGTTAGT
>CACJIJ010000047.1 GCA_902593445.1 uncultured Pelagibacteraceae bacterium | reverse complement strand
AATAAATAAACTTCCAAAATCTCTTAAAGTTTTACTAGAAAATTTATTAAGATACGAAGACGATTTGAGTGTAACGAAATCTCAAATAGAAGCGATTAAAAACTGGCTAAAGACAAAAAAATCTAAAACTGAAATTGCATATAGACCAGCAAGAGTTTTGCTCCAAGATTATACAGGAATACCTGCGGTTGCAGATTTAGCTGCAATGAGAGAAGCAGTCAAAGAAAAAAATAAAGATCCAAATACAATCAATCCACTGTCTGCAGTTGATCTTGTAATTGATCACTCTGTGCAAGTCGACCAATCTGCAAAAGCAGATTCATTTGAAAAAAATGTCGATATAGAATTTGAAAGAAATGGAGAGAGATATTCTTTTTTAAAATGGGGACAGCAGGCATTTGATAATTTTAGAATAGTTCCACCAGGAACAGGAATCTGTCACCAAGTAAATCTAGAATATTTATCAAAAGTTGTTTGGTCAGAAGAATTTAAAGGTGAAAAATATCTTTTTCCAGATACTTTAGTTGGAACGGACAGTCATACAACAATGGTAAATGGTTTATCTGTTTTAGGATGGGGTGTTGGAGGAATTGAAGCTGAAGCAGGAATGTTAGGTCAACCAATTTCTATGTTAATACCAGAAGTCATCGGTTTTGAAATGAAAAATAAAATGCCAGAAGGAACCACTGCAACAGATTTAGTTTTAACTGTTGTTAAAATGTTAAGAGATAAAGGTGTGGTTGGTAAGTTTGTTGAGTTTTATGGTGAAGGTTTAAAAAATTTAACACTTGCGGATAGAGCAACAATTGCAAACATGGCTCCAGAATATGGTGCAACTTGTGGCTTTTTTCCAATCGATGAAGAGACATTGAAGTATTTAAAATTTTCAGGAAGAGATCAACAGACTGTCGATATTGTTGAAAATTATGCCAAGGAACAAGGTTTGTGGGCAAGTAACGAATTAGAATTTACAGACATTATATCTTTAGATATGTCCACAGTTGTGCCAACTATTTCAGGACCTAAAAGACCCCAAGATAAAGTTCTTTTAACAAATGCACCTAGTTCGTTTCAAAAAGTATTGCAGGAAGCTACAAATAAAAATGAAAAATCAATTTCAAAAGTAACAAATACAGATTATGAAATTAAAGATGGCTCAATATTAATTGCAGCAATAACTTCTTGCACAAATACTTCTAACCCAAATGTTCTAATTGGAGCTGGACTTTTAGCTAAAAAAGCTATTGAAAAAGGTTTGCAAGTTAAACCTTGGGTAAAAACATCTTTAGCACCTGGATCTCAAGTAGTTACAGACTATTTGGCAAAAGCTGGATTAAACACTTATTTAGATCAGCTTGGCTTTAATTTAGTTGGGTATGGCTGTACTACTTGCATTGGAAATTCAGGACCACTTCCAGAAAATATTGTAGAAGCGATCCAAAAAGAAAATATTTATGCAGTTTCAGTTTTATCTGGAAATAGAAATTTTGAGGGAAGAATTTCACCACATATAAAAGCTAACTATTTGGCTTCACCTCCACTTGTTGTTGCATATGCAATAGCTGGGCATATGGAAGTTGATTTGTACAAAGATCCATTGGGAAAAGATAAAGAAGGAAAAGATGTTTTTTTAAAAGATATTTGGCCTTCAAACAAAGAGATAGAAGAAACTTTAAAAGATTCACTTAATGCTGAGATGTTTATACAAAGATACTCAAATGTTTCAGAGGGCCCAACTCAATGGCAAAAAATTAAAACTGATAAAAGCAGTATCTATAATTGGGATGAGGGATCAACATATGTAAAAAAACCTCCGTTTTTTGACTCGTTACCAGATAAACCAGAAGGATTTAAAGAAATTAAGGACGCAAGACCATTATTAATTTTAGGTGATATGGTTACTACTGATCATATATCGCCAGCCGGCAGTATTCAAAAAGATAGTCCAACTGGTGAATATTTCATGGAACACCAAATTTTACCTAAAGATTATAATTCTTATGGTTCAAGAAGAGGTAACCATGAAGTTATGATGCGAGGAACTTTTGCAAATATAAGAATTAGAAATGAAATGGCTCCTGGTACAGAAGGTGGTTTTACAAAGTTATATCCAGAGGAAAAAGTTCTTCCTATCTATGATGCAGTTGTTGAATATAAAAAAAGAGGAACAGATTTAGTTGTAATTGGTGGAAAAGAGTATGGAACCGGATCGTCTAGAGATTGGGCAGCCAAAGGAACAAAATTACTTGGCATAAAAGCAGTAATTGCAGAGAGTTTTGAAAGAATTCACCGATCTAATTTAATTGGAATGGGTATATTGCCATTACAATTTATCGACGATGTAAATAGAAAAAATCTAAAATTAATTGGTTCTGAATTAATTAGCATTTTAAATATAGAAAAAGGTGTTAATCCCTCAGATGAAGTAACAGTTGAAATAAAATATGCATCTGGCGAAATAAAGAAAATTAAAACTTTATGCAGAATTGATACAAAA
>CACJIJ010000046.1 GCA_902593445.1 uncultured Pelagibacteraceae bacterium | reverse complement strand
AAAATACTTGATACTGTATTCATTCTAGGATCTATAAGATCATCTATTTTTAGTGAATTTTGCAATAAAGAATAATTGGGCTTGTTAATTAAAGCCATAGTTCTTTTATCATCAATATCTTTTTCGTCTTTTGCAAATTTCTCAACAAGAACACTTACCATTAAATTATCCTCATCATCATTTGTTAAAGCAAGTACAGTTTCAGCTTCTTCTAAATTTGCCTCTGCCAAAACTTCCTCATCCAGAGCATTACCATTAATAACTATTGTATTATTCAATTCGCTTGCAAGAAATTCTGCTCTTTCCCTATTTTTTTCAATAATTTTAACTCTTGCAGAGTCTAAGGTTTCCTCAATATTTTTAGCTAGATTAAAACCAATATTACCGCCTCCAACTATTAAAATATTTTTTGATATTTTTTCATCATGACCAAAAGCCTCCAAAGTTTCTGACATTTGAGATGAATTTATTATCACATAAATTTTATCATTTTCTCTCACATTATCATTCTTTTTTGGTATTAAAAATTTTTCATCTCTAATAATTCCAATAATATTTGCGTCTAGATTTGGGAATTTTTTTGTTAGATCGTTAAGTTTAATATTACTTAATTTACAATTTTCATTAATAAGAATTTCTAACAATCTTATTTTATTTTCAGCAAAAGGAACACTGTCCAATGCTCCAGGAGCTTCAAGTTTTCTCTGAATTGATTTAGCAATTTCAATTTCAGGCGAAATAATTACATCTATAGGTAGATTTTCTTTA
This sequence comes from uncultured Pelagibacteraceae bacterium, assembly GCA_902593445.1. Lineage (GTDB taxonomy): Bacteria > Pseudomonadota > Alphaproteobacteria > Pelagibacterales > Pelagibacteraceae > Pelagibacter. The sequence continues at coordinate 1,860 of CACJIJ010000046.1, read as the reverse complement.
TTATAAACCCTTGTAAATTTTGGATTTAAATAATCTTGAGATCTAATTCTTGCTATTTTTTTTGGTATATTAAAAATTGAAAAAGCTATTTGACAAATAAGCATGTTAATCTCATCATTTCTTGTAACAGCAATAATCATATCTGTTTCAGCTGCATTGGCTTTTTCTAAGATTGATGGATAGGTTCCTTTTCCAACTATTGCCTTTACATCTAAAGCATCATCTATTTTTTGTATATCTTCGCTTGACGGATCAACTACAGTTATAGAATGACCTTGTTCACTCAGTTGTTTGGCAATAGTGAACCCAACTCTTCCAGCACCACAAATGATTATATTCATTTAATTAAATTCTTTAATTCCTAGACCTTTTAATTTTCGATGCAATGCACTTCTTTCCATACCAACAAAATTTGCAGTTTTTGAAATATTTCCATTAAATTTTTTCAATTGAATAGTTAAATACTCTTTTTCAAACTTTTCTCTAGCCTCTTTTAACGGCACAGATAGGCTATTTTCAGCCAATTGATCATCAAAATTTATATTTTTTAAAGATTCTTTAATAATATTTGAAATTTTATCTTTTGTGTTTGGTTGTAATATTGCAATTCTTTCAATTAAATTCCTTAACTCTCTGACGTTACCATGCCAATTATGATTAAGTATGTAGCTATTATTTTCATCTATATCTAATTGTTTAATTTTATAATTTTCAGATATTTTCTTTGAAAAATATTTAATTAAAAGCGGTATATCTGAAATTCTTTGGTTTAATGGTTCAATATTTATCTCAAAAACATTTATTCTATGAAACAAATCTTCCCTAAAATTTCCAATTTCAATTTCTTTTTTTAGGTCCTTGCTAGATGAGCAAATTAATCTTACATCAACACTTACATCATTAGCTCCATTAACCCTTTTAAATTTTTGATCTGTCAATACTCTTAATATTTTAGATTGTATATCTAAAGGTATCTCAGAAACTTGGTCAATTAAAAGTGTACCTTTGTTAGCTTTTTCAAGAGCACCATATGAAATAGATCCGTTTTCTTTTTCCTCACCAAATAATTCTAATTCATATTTATTAATATCTAGTAGAGCACCATTTAGTACTATAAATGGATTTTTACTTCTGCTCGAAGATTTATGAATTTTTCTAGCTATTAATTCTTTTCCTGAACCTGATGGGCCGCTTATAAACACTCTACTTTCTGTAATTGAAATTTTTTTAATTTGATCAATTATATTTACTATATTTTTACTATTACCAATTATTTCATATGATGAAAATAATTTACTTTCGTATTCTTTATTCTGTTTTTTTAAAATAAAATTTTCTACAGCTCTTTTAACAAAGTTAAGTAGTCTTTCTTGGTCAAATGGTTTTTCTATAAATTCAAAAGCTCCATGCTGTAATGATTTAACAGCCATCTCAATGTTTGCATGCCCTGAGATGATTATTACTGGTATATCTTTATTTTTAGATTTGATGTGAGAAAGAAGCTCAATTCCATCGTTATCTCCCTTATCTAATTTTACATCAAGAATTGCCACATCAGGTAATTTATTGTCAATCTCAGCTAATGCTTGATTGTAATTTGCTGCTAAACGAGTTTTATAACCAGCATCTATAATTAATTCATTAATTATATTCCTGATATCAGCATTATCGTCTACGATTAAAATTTCTTCACTCATTTTTATTTTAAAAATATAATATTAATTTTTGCACCATTTTTTAATGGAATAAAATCTATCTTACCATTGTGGTCATTAACTATCTTATTAACTATTGATAATCCCAAACCAGTTCCATTTTTCTTAGTTGTGAAATATGGATTAAGTATGTCTTTAATATTAT
>CACJIJ010000045.1 GCA_902593445.1 uncultured Pelagibacteraceae bacterium | reverse complement strand
TCTGCTCATTATAGGTTTTTTTTACTATCTAAAGTGGAGTTGTTTTAAACTAATCATTTTTTTTATATTAATTTATAGCCAATAATGTAACGTCTATTTAGTTAACGACGGAGGTTAAATGGCTTCAAGAAAAACAAAAGCGGGCTCTACAAACAGTCCGGATAAAAAACTTCCATTAAATAAATCCATACCTTTAGGAATTCAGCACGTACTAGCAATGTTTGCTGGTAATATAACAGTTCCTATTATTGTGGCTGGAGTTTTTGGTCAAACGCCTGAACAAAAAATATTTTTGATTCAAATGGCTTTGTTTGTTGCGGGAGTTGCAACAATTATTCAAACAGTTGGATACAAAGAAATTGGTGCAAGACTTCCTATTGTTCAAGGAACAAGTTTTGCATTTATACCAATCATGCTACCATTTAAAGCAGCAGGATTAGGTGCGGTATTTACAGCTGCATTCATTGGAGGAATTTTTCAAATTTTTATTGGAAAAGTTTTAAAACCAATAAGGCATCTATTCCCACCATTAGTCACTGGTATAGTTGTGTTAATGATCGGATTTAGTTTGCTTAAAGTCGGTTTTATGTATGCTGGTGGAGGTGGATGGTTAATGAATAATAAACCTGAAATCTTTGCAAATGCAAATCATTTAACAGTTGCCGCTTCAGTGTTCCTAGTTGCTATCTTTTTCAATCTAAGAGGAAAAGGAATGGCTTCTGCAGCCTCAATTTTAATTGGAATAGTAGCCGGGTTCATAGTTGCAGCAGCACTAGGAATGGTTAACTATGGTAAAATTGCATCTGCAGCATGGTTTGCATTTCCAATGCCACTTCAATATGGAATTGATTTTGTACCTGGTGCAATAATTCTAATGTTGTTTATGTCAGTTGTTACAACAATTGAAACAATTGGGGACATAAGTGCTACGACAATGGGTGGTGCTAAACGAGAGGCAACAGATAAAGAAATATCAGGTGGGATAATGGCAGATGGTGTTGGTACTGCATTTGGTGCAATATTTAATGCAATGCCAAATACATCCTATTCACAAAATGCTGGACTTGTTGCGTTTACAGGAGTGGTAAGCAGACATGTTGGAACTATAGCTGGAATAGCTTTGGTTCTAATGGGATTATTTCCAAAATTAGGTGGAATAATCGCTGCAATGCCAGAGTCTGTGATTGGTGGAGCAGCAATCATTATGTTTGGTATGATTGTAGCCGCTGGTATTAAATTGATTTCAAGGGCAGAAATGGATCAAAGAAATTTGTTAATCTTAGCTCTTTCTTTGTCTTTTGGAATTGGGATGTCATTGTTACCAGATTTTGTGAAAAATATTCCAGATTTTGGAATAAGTTTAAAACTACTTTTAACAACTGGACTTATACCTGCTGGATTATTAGCTTTTGCTTTAAATGCTATAATGGCAAAGAAATAATTAATTTAAACTTGTGGGGAGAAATCCCCACAAGTAAGGTTTAAGACTTATTTAATTTCAATAAGCTTCTTTTTTTTATGTTCTGGAATTATTCTTTCACAAGATATTGTTAAAAGACCGTCTTTGAGCTCTGCACCATTAACTTTTACATCATCAGCTATAGTGAATGATCTTGCAAATTGTCTTTGAGAAATACCCTTATGAATTATTTCTCCATCAATATCACTGTTCTCAGATTTATTAACTTGTTTTGTTCTAACGGTTAATAAGTTGTCCTCAAACTCAACCTCTACGTCTTTTTTGCTAAAGCCAGCTAATGCCACTTCAATTGCATAGTTGTCCTTACCTGTCTTTCGGATGTTGTATGGTGGATAATTTGACTGCATTGTCAAATTCCCATTTCCCAACATATTTTCAAATTGGTCGAACATATCATCAAAACCAATTGAAAAAGGTCTAAGTGAGTTAAATATAGATAGATCCTTACTTGTCATAATATCCTCCTTTGTTAAGCAAGTTTATTTATGCAAGCCCCATTAGGCGACTTACCGAATTTATATGGGAATTAATTTTTTTTTTTCAAGATTGAATATGTACTAAATTTTATTAGAAATTTTTAATGCAAACGCATAATCAACAGCAATTTCTTCTATTGCGCCATCTCTTCCTGATTTTCCACCATGACCAGCATTCATTTCAGTTTTTAAAAGAAGCAAATTATTATCTGTTTTATAGTCTCTGAGTTTTGCCGTGAATTTTGCAGGTTCATCAAATAAAACTCTATTATCACTTAAACTTGTTGTAATAAAAATATGCGGATAATCCATTTTTTTAATATTGTTATAGGGTGCATATGAAAAAATATAATCAAAGTGTTCTTTATTCTCTTTTGCATTTCCAAATTCGTCAAATTCTCCTACAGTTAAGGGTAAAGAGTGATCAAGATTTGTTGTTAAAGAATCTACAAAAGGAACAGCCATGATAATTCCTAAAAATAATTCAGGAGATTGATTGACTACAGCTCCCATTAATAATCCTCCTGCTGAGCCACCCATACCAATTATTTTCCCTTTCGAGGTATAATTTTTTTTGATCAAATATTTTGCAGCATAAATATAATCTTCAAAAGTATTTTTTTTGTTTATTAACTTTCCTTCTTTCCACCATCTCATACCTTTTTCCATCCCACCTCTAATGTGAGCTGTCGCCCATATAATATCTCTATTAATTAAACTTAATCTTGTAGAAGAAAAACTTGGATACATTGAGTTTCCATAAGATCCGTAACCGTACAACAAAAGATTTGAAGAACCATCAATTTTAGTCTCTTTATGTCTAGTGATTGTAAGTGGCACCATTCTTCCATCATGAGATTCAAACTCGACTCTTTCAACTATGTAATCATCTTTGTTATGTCCAGATGGAATTTCTTGTTCTTTAACAAGTTTTTTAGATTTATTTGATAGATTATATTTATAAACTCTAGATGGTGTTTTAGGAGATGAGTATCCTAAATATACTTCGTCTGTATCTCTATCTTTTTGAGTTAATGTAACTCCTGGTACATA
>CACJIJ010000044.1 GCA_902593445.1 uncultured Pelagibacteraceae bacterium | reverse complement strand
AAGAGGGAATTTAAACCCACTCCCATTGGCTGTGTCACCTTTGTCAATAGATGAGCCCTCGAGAAAAAGTTTTGAAAAAATATTAAAAAAAAAGAACATAGGTTCTGAAATATCTTTAATTGTTGAAAATAATTTAAAAACTTCTGGTCTATTTAATCCTTTAGATAAAAAAGCTTTCCTTCAAGCTCCTGATATCGCTAATCTAAAACCAAGATTTGAGGATTGGAATTTGATTAAAGCTCAAGCACTAATAACTGGTAAAGTAAATTATATTAATGATAAGTTAAGAGTAGAGTTTAGATTATGGGATGTTTTAGCTGCAAAGGAAATGATGGCTTTAGCTTTTACCACTGTTCCTAATAATTGGAGAAGAGTAGGTCATATAATTTCTGATAAGGTTTATGAAAGGTTAACAGGAGAAAAAGGATATTTTGATACAAGGATAATTTATGTTTCTGAAGAAGGACCCAAAACGCAGAGAGTAAAAAAATTAGCAATCATGGATCAAGATGGTGAAAATAATAAATTTTTAACTTTAGGAAACGAACTAGTATTAACTCCTCGATTTAATCCAGCTAGTCAAATGGTAACTTATTTGTCTTATTTTAAAAATATGCCTAGAGTTTATCTCTTAGATATTGAAACAGGTACCCAAGAGGTAGTTGGAGATTTTCCAGGAATGACTTTTGCACCAAGATTTTCACCTAATGGTAAAAAAATTATAATGAGTTTTGCCAAAGACGGTAAGTCTGATATTTATACAATGGACTTAGAAAATAGGATAGTTGAAAGAATTACCAATCATCCTTCAATTGATACCTCTCCTTCCTATTCACCAGATGGTAAATATATTACATTTAATTCTGACAGAAGCGGTTATCAACAAATTTATGTTATGAAAAATGATGGTACTGATGTGAAAAGAATTTCATTCGGAAATGGATTATATGGAACACCTGTTTGGTCACCACGTGGAGATTTAATAGCGTTTACTAAATTACATAAAGGTAAATTTTATATTGGTGTTATGAGAACTGATGGTAGTGGCGAAAGGCTTTTAACAGAAAATTATTATCAAGAGGCCCCATCTTGGTCTCCGAATGGTAGAGTGCTTATTTTTTACAGAGAAACTAAAACTAACGCGCAAGGTGAAGGCTTTTCAGCAAAATTATGGTCTATTGATTTAACCGGTTATAATGAACGCCAAATTAAGACATCAACAGATGCATCTGACCCATCATGGTCATCATTATTAAGCAATTAGTAGATTAATTATTTTAAATTTCTTGATTTTTATACTTGAAACCTTTATTTACTTGTGAAAAAGTTAAGAAATTGAAATTAGCAGCAAGGAGCAATTTAATGAGATTAAGCAAAATTTTTAAAAACACACTTTTAGTATTAACAGCTTGCCTAGTGTTATCTGCTTGTGCAACTAAAAAAGAAGTTGCAACAGATCCTATTAAAGGCCAAATGCAAGGTGATGTTTACACTGGAACAGATACAGTCGAATATTTAGCTGATGGTGTTCCGGACAGAGTATTCTTTGCGACAAATGAGTCTATTTTAACAACTGCATCTAGAGAAACTTTAAGATCCCAAGCAGCATGGTTAAGAAAAAATCCAGGCATTAATGTCGTGCTTGAAGGTCATGCTGATGAAAGAGGAACTAGAGAGTACAACTTAGCTCTTGGTGAAAGAAGAGCAAATGCAGCTAAAGATTATCTGATGACTTATGGAATATCATCAGACAGAATTACTGTATTAAGTTATGGTAAGGAAAGACCAGTTGACTCTGGTTCGAACCCATTAGCTTGGTCAAAAAACAGAAGATCAGTAACTGTTAAAGCAAATTAATTATTTTAAATTAAAGACCCTGAAACCATTTCTGGATTCAGGGTCTTTTTTTTGCCATTTTTATAATCATAAATTAAAATAAATGATGTTAATATTTAAGACAGTAATTTTAAAATTATTAATTATCTTTCATTTATTTTTCACTAATTTTTCATTTGCAGACAATCATAACATCTACGAAACATTAGAAATTATTAAAAATGATCTTAAAACTCTTGAACGAGCAGTTTATTCAGGGTCGATTGAAGTAAAAACCGGTTCAGACAATAATCCTGTTACAAATTTAGATCAAAATTCGGAAGACGTACTTACAAGACATTTGTTAAAATTGTCTGAGGTTGAAGACCAGTTTAGAGAACTGACTAATAAATTTGAAGAAATTAATTTTAAATTGGACAAGTTATCTACACGTGTTTCAAAAATTCAAGCTGACAATCAAATAAGATTTCAAGATATAGAAAACAATATTAGTTCTGGTATTACTGATAACGTAGAAAATCAATTAAGTTCTAAACCAAAAGTTGATGAGCAAAAAGTTTTACCTGGAAGTTCACAGCCCCAAGATTTGGGAACAATTTCATATAAAGATACAGAAACAAATGAAACCTCACAAAAGATACAATCTGTTGATAGTACAGCTTCAATTGTAACAGAAACTTTTCAATCTGAAGAAAAAATACTTCCTCAAGATTTAAACCCAAAGGGCCAATATGAATTTGCTACAAGCTTTTTAAAAGTTGGTGATTATAGCACGGCAGAGAGAGCTTTTAGAGAATTTGTTAAAACAAATCCAGACCACGAGTTAGCTGGTAGTGCACAATATTGGTATGCAGAAACTTTTAGAATTAGACAATTATATACCGATGCAGCATCTGCATATTTAGAAGGGTATCAAAAATACCCAAAAGGAAAAAAGGCTCCAATTAATTTATTAAAACTAGGAGTATCTATGGTTCAAATCGGTGAAAAAGATCAAGGGTGTAAAATGATTAATGGTGTAGAGTTACAATATCCTAATGCAAATCAGTCTGTAATACAAAAAGCAAAATATGAGTCCAAAAAATTTGAATGCATCAAAAAAGACTCATAAGGTTTTATTAAATCGATTAAAAGATAAACAAACTTCTAAAATTTATAAAAAATTTGAAAAAAATCTTAAATTAAACGAGG
>CACJIJ010000043.1 GCA_902593445.1 uncultured Pelagibacteraceae bacterium | reverse complement strand
AATTTCATCAAATAATTTTTTTTGAATATCTTTAGTATCTTTTAGGTGATGATCGGTGTATGCGTTTTCTTCTTCTAAATATTTTTTAACTTCCGAGTCTAGTTTTGATTTATCTTTTAGAACTTCTAAAATATTTTTTTGATGTATCCAGCTGTAATTATCCTCCCACTCTATATTGTGACAAGATTTTATCTCTAGTTTTTTTTTAAGTTGTGGTACTTTCATTTTTATAGGAAATATATGAATATTATAATTTATACAGTATTAATTTTAGCAGGTTTATATTTTTTACTAAGATTTTTAACTGGAGTTGCATCAAAAAAAATATCCAAGGGTTTAAGAATTTTATTATTTCTAATATTGGCTGTTTTTGCAATATTATTTGCAATAGGTGGAAAAGTTTTATTAACTCTACCTTTCACACTTGCAAGTTTAGCGCTTTTAAAATTAAAGGGTCTTTCCATTTTTCAATTAATTTCTCTGTATAGATTAATTCAAACTTTAAGAAATTCTGGAAGGTTTTCTTTTAATTCTCAAAATCCCTCGAATTTAAGTACGATGTCAACTCAAGAAGCATATAGAATTTTAAATTTAAATCCTTCAAAAAGCTTAACAAAAGAAGAAGTAAATAAAGCATACATTAAAATTCAAAAAAAAATACATCCAGATATTTCTCCTGAAACATCAAGACTGTCTTCTTTGGTAAATGAAGCAAAAGAAATTGTTTTAAGAGACATAGCTTAAATTATTTAATCTTTACTAAATTTAATTTTTATATAAATTTTAAGTATGAATAATATTAAAGGGATATACGCTGCATCAATGTCAGTATTAAATGAAAACCTGACATTAAATATTGATAAAACAATAGGCCATGCAGAAATGGTTATTGATAAAGGGTGTCATGGTGCTGCAATTTTTGGAAGTACTGGGCAGGCACAACTTATTCCTATTTCAGAAAAGATTAATTTATTAAATAAACTTGCTACAAACAAATACAAAGATAAATATTTAATTGGAACTGGCCTTAATTCATTAGGAGATACAATAAATCTTATGAGAGTGGCTAGATCATTAAATTTTGAAAAATTCTTAATTATGCCTCCTGCTTATTATTTGTATGGAGACAATGAAGTGATTGATTTTTATAGCAAAATCGTTGAGGCAATTCCTGAAAGTAAAATTATTCTTTATAATTTTGAAAAATTATGTGGATATAAATTTAGTGTAGAATGTGTCAAAGAACTTGTAAAAAGATTTCCAAATCAAATAGTTGGAGTAAAAGATAGTTCTTATAATCTTTTTGAAAATTTAAAGTTAGATAATTTTTCTGTAATGCCTGGCTCCGAGTCAAAGCTACTAAAAGGACTTGAACTAGGATGCTCTGGCATCATTACAGCTACTTGCAATGCTACAGCAGGATTGGCAAGAAAAGTTTATGATGATTTTGGCAAGGGTACACCCCAAACAGTTAATGAAAAACTTTGTGAAGTTAGAGGTGAGTTTGAAAAGTATAATCTTATATCTGGGCTTCATACTTTTTATAAAAAAAAGGAAAATATCTACGAAAATTTATTACCTCCTTTAAGAGTTTTAGATGCTAAACGTGAAAAAGAACTTATTAACAATTTAGAAAAACTTAACTTTTCAATTAAATCTTTAATGGCAGCATAAAATGCAATTAGCAAGATTCCTAAACAGTGTTTTTAAGAAAGATGGATTTATATTAGTTGATGCTAATTCTAAAAATTATATCATTGGAAATCCCAAAAGTGACAATCCTATTAAAGTTAAAATTTTAAACAAAAATCTTCATTATAAGCTGTTATTTCATCCAGATCTTTATTTTGGAGAAGCTTATACGGATGGTGAGATAGTTATTGAAAATGGAAGTCTTACTGATTTTCTAGATTTATCATTAATGAATTTTGGAAGAGGGGATTTAAATTTTTTTAGTTATTTAATCAATAGATTGAGGGGTTCTTATAGATACTTAACTAATTTCAATTTTATTAAAAAATCAAAAATGAATGTTTCGCATCACTACGATATCTCAGATGATCTTTATGACTTGTTTCTAGATCCTAAAAGACAATACTCTTGTGCTTATTTTAAAAGCGAGACCGATAGTTTAGAAACTGCACAAAACAACAAAATTCGACATATAATTAAAAAATTAAATATAAAACCAAATCAAAAGGTTTTAGATATAGGATGCGGATGGGGTTCACTAGCTATAGATATTGCTAAAAGCGCAAATTGTGAAGTTACAGGAATAACACTCTCAGAAAACCAATTTAATTATTGCAAAAAAAAAGCGAAAGAACTTAATTTAGAAAATCAATTAAATTTTAAATTAATGGATTATAGAGAACTTAATGAAAAGTTTGACAGAATAGTTAGCGTTGGAATGTTTGAACATGTTGGTAGAAAATTTTATAAAAAATTTTTTTCACAAGTTGAAAAATTATTAAAAGATGATGGTGTATCTTTAATTCATACTATTGGATCAGTAAATCCACCAAGGGATCCACACCCATGGATTACGAAGTATATATTTCCAGGTGGTTACACTCCAAGCTTGAGTGAAGTTACAACGCCAATAGAAAAAGCAGGTTTAATAGTTGCAGATATTGAGGTTTTGAGGATGCATTATTCGCATACCCTAAGACATTGGAAAGAAAATTGCCTTAAAAATAAAGAGAAAATAATTCAAATGTTTGACGAAAGATTTTTCAGAATGTGGGAATTTTATCTTGCTGGTTGTGAGATGGCATTTAAATGGGGTGATCAAGTTGTATATCAATTTCAATTAACAAAAGATTATTCATCAACTCCAGTTACAAGAGACTATATTTATCAATAAATTATTGATAGATATTAATTTCCTTAAAATGAAAAAAAAGAAAAAAAAGTTAAAAAAAAACGTTTCTAAAAACAAAAATAAACGAAAAACTAAAAAAACTTTTAAAAAATTAAAAAAAAGAAATATAAAAAAAACAAAAGTAAGACAGAAAAAAACTTTAAAAAAAAGTAAAATTAAAAAAACAAAAAAAATAATAAAAAAATTTAAATCAATTAAACCAAAGCAAACAAGTTTGCTTTTAAAGTTAATAAATTTTCAAAATTCTTTAAAACCCGAAATAAATTTTAAAATAAATTTAAGTTTTGAAAAATATATTCA
>CACJIJ010000042.1 GCA_902593445.1 uncultured Pelagibacteraceae bacterium | reverse complement strand
ACCAAGCAAAAACTATATTGTTAAAAAGAAAATAAAAAAAATTACAATTTTTAAAAAGTGTATTGAACCAATAGATATTTTACCAAAAAAAAATTGGTATAAAAAATTTGAAAAATATTGGAAAGTTTCAGAAAATGACTCAAAAAAAATATTAAAAAATTTAATTGAAAATAAAATTAAGGAGTATGGAACTTCTCGAGATATACCATCTATCGAAGGAACCTCTAAATTATCTCCTTACATCAAACATGGCCAAATTCATGTAGGCAGTATTTGGAAAAAATGTTCTGAAATTAAATCAAAAGGAATTGGTTATAGAAAATATATTAATGAGCTTGGTTGGAGAGAGTTTTCGCATAGTTTAATTAATTATTTTCCTGAATTCTTAAAAGGTAATTTCAGAAAAGAATTTGATAAATTCCCTTGGGTAAAAAATGAGAAATTCTTAAAAGCATGGAAAAGAGGAATGACCGGTTATCCTATTGTCGATGCAGGTATGAGAGAACTATATGAGACTGGATGGATGCATAATAGAATAAGAATGGTTGTTGGTTCATTTTTAGTCAAACATTTGAGAATTAATTGGACTGAAGGTGAGAAGCATTTTAGAAATTGTCTACTAGATTTTAATAAAGCAAATAATGTTGCTCAATGGCAATGGGTTGCTGGCTGTGGGGCAGATGCAGCGCCTTATTTTAGAATATTCAATCCAATACTTCAGGGTGAAAAATTTGATAAAGAAGGCAATTATGTAAAAAAATGGGTTCCTGAACTTAAAAACGTTCCAAATAAATTTATTCACAAGCCATGGGAAATGGAATTAAAGTATCAAGAAGCTATAAAAACAATTATTGGCAAAGATTACCCGGGTCCTATTGTTATTCATGAAAAAGCTAGAGCTGCAGCTCTTGAAGCGTTTCAATCTTTGAAGAAAAAATAAATTTAGTTTTATTCTCCAATAAAATGGTGGATTATATTTCTTTTTTGAGCCTCTAATCTGTGTTCAAATAAATATATGCCCTGCCAAGTTCCAAGCAACAATTCACTATCCTTCACACTTAAAGAAATTTGATTATTTGTTAATGCAGATTTAATATGTGCAGGCATATCATCTTTTCCCTCCGTAGTATGAACATATAGTTTGTTATCCATAGGAGCTAATTTATCAAAATAATTTATTAAATCTGTTTGTACATCTGGATCTGCATTTTCTTGAACAATTAATGAGGCGCTTGTGTGCTGAATACTTAAATTAAGAATACCATTTTTAAAGTTATTTTGACCAATCCAATGAATTGTATCATTAGTAAATTCATATAACTTTTGACCATTGGTCTTAATATGAAGATTATAAAATTCTTGTTTCATTAATTATACTCGTTCGATGTAAGCTCATACAAACGACTAATGGTTCGTTTAAATGGTTTTTCTAATAATCTTGAAGAGGTAAATTGATCTAAATTTATATCAGCTGTGACTGCTAATAAAATATTTTTATCATAAATTACATCTAACAAAGTGATAAACCGTTGTTGTTGATTTGAATTTACATCATTAAATTGAGGTATTTGATCTATCACCATAAATTTACAGTTTTTAACTATTTCTAAATAATCTTCCGCTCCTAAATTTTGATCACAAAGTTGATTAAAGTCACATCTAACAATTCCCTCATAAAAGTTTTCTATTTTAAATTCTCTTCCCTTTACATTAATTTTTATTGAAGATTGTTTTTTATCCTTTGTTATAGTTCTAAAAAATTTATTAATCTTAAAATTGGTTTCTTGATTAAGTGGAAAAAAATATCTTTGTTTTTGATTATCATTAGATTTTCTATAATCATCCTCGATTTTTAATTCATACTCGATGGATTGATCTTCCATTATTTTTATAAAAGGTGTAAATTGTTCACGTTGAAGACCTTCTTTATAAAGTTCTGAAATTTTAGTATTTGAAGTAAGAATAATTTTAATATCTTCTTTAAATATTTGTTCAAATAGTTTTCCTAAAATCATTGCATCAACAATGTTTGTTACTTGGAACTCATCGAAATAAACTAATGAAGCTTTTGATTTTAAATTTTTGACAAATTGATTGATTACATTGTCTTCATTTTTCTCTTTTTGCTCATGGACAAAATCATGAAAACCTAACATAAATTCATTAAAATGCTTTTTTAATTTTTTTTCTTCAAGACGATCATAAAAAAAGTTTAAAATCATTGTTTTACCAACCCCTATACCGCCATATAAATAAAATCCTTTTTTAGTTTTTTGTTTGGAAAATAATTTTGAAAAAAATGATTTGTAATTACTAATATGGTAATCTTCTAATTTTTTAATAACTTTGATTTGATTAGGATTAACTTCTAAATTTTGATTTTCACAATAAGATATGAATTCTTTTTCAAATTTTTTTGGCATCAATTTTTTTTAGTTTTAAAGTCAATACCATACTCTGATCTTGGTCCTTTCCTTAGCCCGAATGGACCTGAGATAAATAAAGTTAATGGTTTAGTTCCTGGTTCCAAATCTACTCGATGCAAATTATTTGCTGATCTAAAACCAATATACCCTGGTGGGCGCCAAAACTTGCCAGTGCTTAATGTTTCCCAATAACCGCCTCTTAAAATTATAGTGATATAAGGAAATGTGTGATTATGAACTCCTTCTCCATGGTCATCTGCTAGCATCTCATGAATTAATATATTAAATGGAAACCATTTAGGTCGGTACCTCATCAAAACATAGTAACGGTTCATCCAAGGCTTTGCCTCTTTAAAATTAGGATGTGAAGGTCCTCGATCTAATACAATTTTTTTTCTGCCAATTTTTTCTAAAAATTTTAAGAACATGTTTAGTTATATTGCGCAATTGAACCATTTCTTACTACAAATAAATTATTATTAAATATAAACGGTTCAGAGACTAATCCACCAGAAACTTTTTCAATTTTTATTATTTTTCCATCCTCAATTCCGGCTATGATCATCTTACCATCTGAGTTGGTTAAAAATACGTTTTTATCTCCAATTACAAAACCAATTGGATAAATATTTTTTCTTTTTTTATCTTTGTAATTCAGAAATAGATCTGTAATTCGAACTATATTGCCTTTATTTTTGTCAATTAAATATAAATAACCTTCATTAGAGATTGTAAAAATTAGATTTCCGACCAAAATAGGTTTTACATTAGAATTAACTTCATTTATCCAGTTTGTTGTTCCTGTTTTTAAATCAATTGAGTAAAACTGATTTTTATTATTTGAAAAAAATACAGAATTTCCATCTGATACTAGTTTAGAAGTCTTAAAGTTATAAGTTTCATTTATTATCGAGCTACTCTGTGTAGGTAGTTGCCATTTAATTAAACCTGTTTCAATATCTACAGCTGTAATATCTCCTATAGAATTATTGAAAATAACAATTTCGTTTAAAATAATTAGAGAATATTTAATATTTGA
>CACJIJ010000041.1 GCA_902593445.1 uncultured Pelagibacteraceae bacterium | reverse complement strand
TTTTTTAGATCCTATTGTAAAAAAAATGACATAGGAATATTTGTAATAACAAAAGACCTAATATCAGATAAAAGTGTTTATTGGAAAAATGCTTCCTGGCAAAAACTCCTTGCTCCAAAAATGTTGTTAGAGAAATATCCAAAAATAAAAAATATTTGTATGATTGACTCTGATGTATTGATTAATAATGAAGCACCAAACATATTTAACTATCATAAAAAAAATTTTATTAGTGTTGTTTCCCTGAGAACAAACATGCCATATGACTGGGAAAATACAACTAGGTTAATGGCATTTTTAAGGAATAAATTCTATTCTAAAAAATATCCCTTAGACTCTGCATTGAATATATCCATTAAAGATTTGTATAAGTATAACAAGTTGCAACCACAAAAACATTTATTCTGTGCTGGAATATATGTTGTTTCAAAAATTTATTTTGATCAATTTTATAAATTTTTTTTTAATTATAAAAAAAATATTAGAACAATCACAGGAGGTGGGGAGCAAACGCACTTTAATTATTTTGTTCAGAAAAATTTTAAAACTAACATTTTGAATTATAAATTTCATGCCCAATGGACATATGAAATGGCAAATTATTATTCTTTTTTATATACTAAGAATTTCAAAAAAAATAGTAATGTTATAAGTGCTTGCATCGAAAACTCCTTGAAAAATAATTATTTTTTACATTTCGCTGGTTCTTGGGATGAAGGCCTTATGTGGAAAACAAAATTAAATTTTTTTTTAGGTAAGGATTTTTTAAATAAATTTAAAATTTATAAAAAAAGTAAATTAAAGCGCAAACCTGTGGGTTTAATTAAAAAATTTTAAAGTTTTTTAAAAAAAAATACCATATAAGTAAATTATGAAAGTAAATAAAAAAATAGTTTTTTTAATTGGTGGTTCAGGATTAATAGGAAAACATATAAAAAAAAATCTAGAAATTGCAAAATATAAAGTTATAAATTTTGATATAGCAAAGCACGGAAAATATTACGTTAATTTTGACTGTTCAAGTACAGACGAAATTGAATATAATTTAAAATTAGCAATAGAGAAATATAAAACACCAGATATTTTAATTAACTGCTCTTATCCAATTAAAGGTAAATGGATTAAAAATGATTTCAAAAATTTGAGAGCAAGTGAAATTAGAGATAATCTGGATTGTCATCTTGTAAGTTATAGTATTGTATCTAATTTTATAGCTAAACAAATGGTTTCAAAAAATATTAAAGGAAAAATTCTTCTATTTAGTTCTATTTATGGATTTTTAGCTCAAAATTATAAAAATTATATTGGAACCAAAATAAAAGAGAATGTTACTTACAGTCTAATCAAAGGTGGAATAATAACTTTAACTAAACAAATGGCTGCATACTACGGTAAGTATAATATTGAAATTAATGCCGTGTCTCCAGGTGCTGTTTTGGGACATGTAAAAGGTACAAAAATTAAACAAAATAAAAAGTTTATAAATGCTTATTCGCAAAATACACCGTTAAAAAGACTCTGTAGACCTGAGGAAATATCAAATTTAGTTGAATTTTTAGTTTCTGAAAAAAGTTCATATATCACTGGTCAAAATATAATTATTGATGGTGGTTATTCTATAATTTAGGAAAAATATTTTATGTGTGGGATTGCTGGTTTTTTTGATAGTCAAATTGTGGATTTAAAAAAAATAAAAAACCTAACTAGACAGTTGACCCACAGGGGACCAGATGAAGAAGGGTATTACTCAAATTACAGTGGTCTCTTTTTTGGAATGCGAAGGTTATCCATTATAGACCTACAAAATGGAAGTCAGCCAATTAATACAAATAAATCTACGCTAATTTTTAATGGAGAAATTTTTAATTATATAGAGTTAAAAAAAAAATATCTCAATGATCCCAAAGATTTAAATTCAGACACAAAAGTACTTTCTCGCTTATATGAGAAGTTTGGCTTATCTATATTAAAAGAATTAAATGGTTTTTTTTCAATTGCAATTTATGATAAAATAAAAAACAAAATTTTTTTAGTTAGAGATAGGTTTGGAACTCGTAGAAATAATAACCAAATCAAAGTTTTGGTTAACTTTAAGATTTTTTAATGAAATAATATTTTTATTTTGTAAAATTTTTTTATTAATGTTTTTAATATCATAAATATAAATCAATATATTTGACTTAAATCTTTCTAAAGCCTGTAAGTGATAAAATCCTATTCTTCCAAAACCTATAATAAGAATTTTTTTTTTCATTATGATGTAATTAAATTATATTTATAATTTTTGAAATTTTTTATTTATAATTTCGTACTTAACATCACATTTGTCGATAATATTTTTTTTATGAGATGTAATTAGTATGATTTTATCTTTTTTTAATTCAGATAGTATGTTTAAAATTTTCTCTTCATTTACATTGTCCAAGGCATTTAAAGATTCATCTAATATTAAAATATTAAAATCTTTATAGAGCGCTCTTGCAAGCGCTAAACGCTGTAATTGTCCACCTGACATTCTGGCTCCATCTTCACCTATTAAAGTTTCTGTGCCATTTTCTAGACTATTAACAAAATCACTCAATTGTGAAAGTTTTAAACATTCTTTAATTTTTTCGTCGTTTACATTTTGATCTGCATAAGCGATATTATTCTTTATAGTATCATCAAGAAAGAAGGGCTGCTGACTTAAATAAGCAACTTGATCTATCCAAGTAATATTTTTTTTTTTCAAATCAGCATCATCAATTAAAACTTCTCCAGAGAAATCTGTTTCTAAACCTGACAATAAATTCAAAAATGTTGACTTTCCCGAACCAGAATAACCACATAGACCTGTGAGATGTCCTTTTTTGATTGATAAAGAAGCGCTTTCAAAAACATTAAAACTCATTTTTGGATATTTAAATGAAAGATTTCTTACTTGAATAGAATTTTTTAACTTAAATCCGCTTCCTAATGAAAAATTCTTTTTATTAATTTGAGAAATTTTTTGTGACTGCAACTCATCATAAAGCATTTTTATAATTGGAAATGCGTATCTAATTCTTTGAGTATTGGCCATAAATCTATTAAATGTTGGTAGCATCTTGAAAGATACTGCTGCAAACAAGGCTAATAGAACTAATACTTCATTAACTGAATAGCTCCACTTTGTCATAAAAAAGAATATTAGAATAAATGATACTATGGAGATAAATTCTAAAAAATGTTTAGGCATGTCGGTTGACATTTGAGATCTAACAGAAACAACCAAATTTCTATACAAATAATGCTTTAATTTTTTTACAAAGAAATTAATTTTATCATTAAAAATTATCTCTCTTATTGAATTTAATCCTTCTCTAATAACTTTATTTATTAATCGATCGTAATATTGCCTCTCATTTGCCCATATCATACTTCTTTTTTTTAAAACAAATTGATATACAAAAATTACTAAGCCAAAAAAAATTAAAACAAAAATAGTAATTAGAGGATCAAAAATTAATAACAAAGTAAATAAAGCTATAGAAATAAATAAATCACTTATCATATCTAAAGACGGTAAGAGTATATTTGAAGTAAACAAATCTATTTCGTATTTACAATTTATTGCAATTTT
>CACJIJ010000040.1 GCA_902593445.1 uncultured Pelagibacteraceae bacterium | reverse complement strand
TAATTTATTCACAATTATAGTTATAGGAGGGAGTCAGGGCGCAAAAATCTTTGATGAACTTTTAAATAAATCTTTTGTAACTATAGCAAAGCAGGTTTCTTTAAAAATTATTCATCAAACAAGTGAGAAAAATATTAACTTTTTAAGAAATTTTTATTCTCAAAATAAAATTGAAAGTAATGTTTTTAGTTTTGATCACAATCTCAATCAAATTTTAAAACAAGGTGATTTATGCATAACAAGAGCAGGTGCATCTAGTTTAGCTGAATTATCTTTTTTAAATATTCCATTTGTAGCAATACCACTGCCATCATCAAAAGATAATCATCAGTATGAGAATGCAAAATATTACAAGGAACAGAATTGTTGTTGGATAATTGATCAAAAAAATTTTAATGACCAAAAATTTGAAAAATTTCTATTAGAATTGGCTAATAAAAGTGAGGATTACTTTATTAAAAAAAACAATTTACTTAAATTAAATTATCAAAATACATGGAATAATGTTAATCAAAAAATATTAAAAATTATCAATGAAAATTAAATTAGCGAAATCAGAACTGATCCATTTTGTAGGAATTGGTGGAATAGGTATGAGTGGATTATCTTTGATTATGAAAGGCAAAGGTTTTAAAGTTCAAGGCAGTGATATTGCAAACAATAAAAATATTGAAAGATTAAAAAAAGAAAAAATAAAAGTTTTAATTGGGCATAAGAAACAAAATATTGATAAAGCAACTATCCTAGTTGTATCCTCAGCTATAAAAAAAAATAATCCAGAACTTGTAGCAGCAAAAAAAAAACAATTACCTATTTATAAAAGAGGAGAAATGTTAGCAAATATTGTTTCTTTAACAAAAAATATTGTTGTAGTTGGATCGCATGGAAAAACTACAACTACATCCTTAATAGCTTCTATATTTCAAGAAACTAAAATTGATCCTACTATAATTAATGGAGGTGTAATAAATTCGATTAATAACTCTGCAAAACTAGGAAAGAGTGACTGGTCCATACTTGAAGCAGACGAGTCAGATGGAAGTTTTATTTTCATACCACCAACATATTCAATAATAACTAATATTGATCGAGAACATATGGATTATTATGGAACAATGGATAAATTAAATAAATACTTTTTGAATTTTGTAAACAAAGTTCCATCATTTGGAAAATCTTTTATTTGCTTAGATGATAAGAATAATAAAAATTTAATTAAAAATATTAAAAATAAAAACTTCTATACTTATGGTTTGGACTCAAAATCTAATTTTTGTATCAAAAATATAAAACAACAAAAGGAATATTCTGAGTTTGATCTTAAAATAAAATTACACAATAAAAAAAATCAATTGATTAGAAAATTTAAAATTCCTCTTTTAGGGACTCATAATATTAAAAATGCTGTAGCAGCAACTGGATTAGCTTTAATAGTAGGTCTACCAATTAAAAATATAAAGAAGGGCTTAAGAAATTTTAAAGGTGTTCAAAGAAGATTTAATAAGATTTTCACTTTTAACAACGTGGATTTTTATGATGATTATGCTCATCATCCTACTGAAATTAAAGAGGTGCTTGATGGTGTAAAAAATGTTTATAGAGATTATGAAAAAATTTGTATCTTTCAACCACACAGAATATCTAGATTAAAGGACTTAAAAAAAGAATTTTCTTTTGCTTTCACAAATGCGGATAAAGTTATTCTGTTTCCTATTTATAGCGCAGGAGAAAAAATTAAACTTGGGTTTGATTATATAAAATTTGCAAAAAAAATAATTAAAAATTCAAAAGTTCAGTTATTTTTAGTTGATGATAAGTTTCAATTAGCAAAATTTATAAAGACAAATATTTATGGAAAAAAAATTGTTATAGGTATGGGTGCTGGAACTATTTCAGGTTGGATGCGTGAATTACCCAAATTATTGAAATGAAAATTGATCTGCAAGAATTAATATCTGAGTTTGGTAATAATTTAAAATTAGATTATGACTTAAGAAAAAAAAATTGGTTTAACATAGGTGGAAAAGCAAAAATTTTTTATAAAGCAGATAACTTAAAAGAATTAATTAATTTTCTTGGAAGAATTAAAAATAAAGAAAAAATATTTGTGTTAGGGGCTGGCTCAAATACATTAATAACAGACAAACAGTTTAATGGTGTTGTAATTAAGCTTTCAAATAATTTTAACAACATATCGCTGCTAAATGATAATATTATTATAGCTGGAAGTGCTGCTACAGACAAATCATTATCAGAATTTGCAATGGAAAATGGTCTTAGTGGTTTTGAATTTTTATCCTGTATTCCTGGAACAATCGGTGGTGGAATAAAAATGAACGCTGGTTGTTTTCAAAGAGAATTTAAAGATATTTTAATTTCTATACAGGTAATTAATAAATTAGGACAAGTAAAAACTATACCAGCAAAGGAGATTAATTTTAAATATAGGGATAGTGGATTATCAGATGACCTTATATTTTTAAGTGCGTCTTTTAAAGGTATAAAAAAAGATAAGAACATTATTATTAATGAAATGAAATTACTTAAAGAGAGAAAAGAAAAAGCACAGCCTACTAAAATTAAAACCAGTGGTAGCACCTTTAAAAATCCTATAGATCAATCAAACAAAAAAGTTTGGGAATTAATCAAAGAATCGGTCCCCTTGGAAAAATCTTTTGGAGAAGCACATATTTCTCAAAAACACTGTAATTTTTTTATAAATAAGGGTAATGCTAAGTTTGATGATATGAAAAAGTTAATAGAATTTGTTTCTGAGAGCGTTCTAAAAAAAACAGGGATCAAATTAGAAACAGAAATAAAAATTTTAGAATAAATTGAAAAAAAAAGTACTTATTATTTCAGGTGGAATTTCTAAAGAGCGATTAATTAGTCTCGATACTGGACTACAAGTATCAAAAGAGTTAAAAAAAAATGGATATGAAGTAAAAATTTCTGAACCTAATAGTGAGTTAGAAAAAAAAATAAAACAGTTTAAGCCCAAAGTAATATTTAATGCTCTTCATGGTCAATTTGGAGAAGACGGATATATTCAAACTATTTTGGAAAGATTTAAAATTCCATATACTCATTCTGGAGTAATTTCATCATCTATTGCTATGGATAAGGAAGTTTCAAAAAATATATTTATTAAAAGTAAAATAAATACCCCAAAGTTTTTTACTTACTCATATGATTTAAAAGACGCAGCATTAATAAAAAAAATTGATAGAAAATTAAAATTTCCAGTAGTAGTTAAGCCATTAAATGAAGGGTCAAGTGTAAATGTATTTATATGTACAAAGAAAAATATAATTAGGATTTTAAATTCAATTAAAAACTATAAAAAAGTAATGGTTGAGGAGTTTATTGGTGGTAGGGAAATTCAAGTTGCAATAATGGGAACTAAAAAATTAGGGGCAATTGAATTAAAGCCGAAAAGAAAATTTTATGACTATAAAGCTAAATATAATATTAATGCGAAAACTGAGCATTTAATACCAGTGGACTTAACAAAAAAAGAATTAAATCATTTACTAAACATTGCAATGAAAGCCCATAAAATAATTGGCTGCAGAGGGGTTACAAGGTCAGACTTTAAATTTCATAATAAAAAATTTTATTTATTAGAAATTAATACCCAGCCAGGAATGACAAAATTATCTCTTGTTCCTGAGATAGCAGCATACAGAGGTATGAGTTTTTTGAAATTAATTGAATGGATTTTAAAAGATGCATCAAAGAAAAAGTAAAAAAGTTTTATTATACTTTTTTTTAATTATTATATTTAGTTCGATAAGTAATTTTAGTCTAAATGAAATAGAATTTCCAAAAATAAAAAAAATAAACATCTCAGGTTTTGAAGATGAGGATCATAAAATTCTTTTAAACAATATTAAAAAACTTAATTTAGAAAATATTTTTTTTAACACGAGTGAAAT
>CACJIJ010000039.1 GCA_902593445.1 uncultured Pelagibacteraceae bacterium | reverse complement strand
TCATGAAGTAACTTGTAAATTGGATTAACATTGAAACAGCAAATACAGCTAAATATACTGCCATCAAATAAAGTAAATATAAGCCATTAGATCCTTGCTGTGTAATTTCAAAAGATATAACAGGACCATTAATAATACTTGCTTTTCCTCCCATTCCTAAAAATAAAACTATGAGACATAACGGAATACCTAAAATCAAAGATCCAATTGAATTAGTCCATGCTTTTTTACGTTCACTAAATCCTGTGTACAAAACATCAACCCTAACATGTCCTTCATGAATTAAAGCATAAGCGCTTGCAAATAAATAAAGCGCTGAATACCAGAATCGAACTAAATCTCCTTGGAAAGCTTGTTCGTACTCAAATATAAATCTGGATAATACTATAAAAAACTCACTAGCTACAACGAGTACTGCTAACCAAATAAAACCCACAGATCTTGTGAAATATCCAACCACAAATGAGAGTAAAATTAACGGAAAATGGATAAATGAAATTCTAAAAGCTGGAATTGCTAATTTATTTTTTAAATATTCACCAAATAATGGTTCAATTAATTTTTCAACAACCATAAATGAGATTATTAAATCTGCAATTCCAACAATTAACACCGCCCAAAATGATGAACGAATTATATAAGCAGTGACTTTATTTAGAATTTCTGAGTCTGCTGTTAATGTTTGTTTTATAGATCTATTTACATAAAAAATTGCCAACAATACTGAAATTAAATAAAAAAATAATTGTAAAAAGGCAAAATTTAAAACTGAATCTGATAATGGTTTACTTAATTTTTTAAATCCAAACAAACCATAATGTGAAAATAAATTTTTAACTCCTGGCCAATCAAACCATACAGTTAATACATTGTTAATTAAAAAAACAAATGTAGTAGCTAATATTGAGTAACTAAACACCCTTATAAGTAATGACATTCTGTTTTTTTCAAACATAAGCTACGTGAATTTTGGTAATTATAAAAAGGGCCCTAAATAGGGCCCCATTTAAAAATTTATATAAAATCTAACTTTAGCTAATTCCTAAAGCTCTATTTCTTTGACTAATATACGGAGAGTCCGACAAGTTAGTCCAAGAACCGATCTCTTTTCTAGCTTTCACGAAAGCTGCGTGTGTTCTAGCAGCAAGATCACTATGTTGTTGAACCTCGTCGTATACCTCTTGCGCACCTTTAGCAAAAGCATCGTAAACTTTGTCGTTAAACTTCTCTAATTTAACACCATTTTCATTTACTAGTCTCGCTAGGGCTGCACCATTCTTAGCATTATATTCAGCCATTGTAATTTCATCTGCCCAAGCACATGCAGTTTTAATTATCATTTGGTCTGATTTTGTTAAGCTAGTGAACCAAGACTTGTTAACACCACATGCTAACATTGAGCCAGGCTCGTGCATACCAGGATAGTAATAGTACTTAGCAGCTTCATGGAACTTCATAGCTTCATCATTCCATGGTCCTACCCATTCCGTTGCATCAATTGCACCAGAAACAAGGTTTTCATAAATTTGTCCACCAGGTAGTGAAATTGGAGAACCACCAAGTTTTCCTAGTACTTGTCCTCCTAATCCTGGCATACGCATTTTCAAACCTTTAAGGTCATTAGCTGATCTAATTTTTTTATTAAACCAACCACCCATTTGAACTCCAGTGTTACCTGCTATGAAACTTTGAGTACCGAAATCATCAGTTAATTCATCCCAAAGTTCTTGCCCGCCACCATGATGGATCCAAGCATTGATTTCAGAGTAAGTGAAACCAAATGGACATGCAGTAAAGTATCCAAATGCTGGGTGTTTTTTAACCCAGTAGTAGTCTGCACCGTGATACATTTGAGAGTTACCAGAAGCAACTTCATCAAATGAGTCAAATGCTTTAACTCTTTCATTTGCAGCATAATAAGTAACTTGAATTCTACCGTCACTCATATCTGATAATCTTTGTGCAAGTCTTTGTGCACCAGTTCCTAGACCAGGAAAATCTCTTGGCCAAGTAGCTACCATTGCTGCCTCAACTCTTTCTTGAGCTACAGCTGGAGCAGCCAAAGATGATGCAGCTACAGCAGCAACACCAGTCGCAGCAGCAGCTTTAAAGAACTTACGTCTTGAAGGTGATTTACCCTTCAATGATTTTTTTTCTTTAATCATTATTTCTCCTCTTAGTTAATTAACTTTCGGGATTTAATTATAATTGTTCTAAAGAGTCTAGGTCAAAATGGTAACAGCAGGTTTAAATACAATCAGAAGTAGTAAATATGTGTGCTAAACAAGTTTACTATCCTCGTAAACACAACATTTATCAGCTGGAAAATATAATTTTACATTTTGAGTTGGAATTTCAGTTTCTCTATTCACTTTTGATTTTATGGTAAGATTTCCCATATTTGCAGTTAATAATTTAAAGTTTCCAAAATCTTCTATTTTTTGAATATTAACTTCCAATAAATTTTCACTCTCATCTTTTGCTACTTTTACAAATTCTGATCTAATTCCTAATTTTAAATTATTGTTTTTTAATTTAGATAAATTTGTATTTGTCTTTATGATTGTATCATTAATTTTTACACTATTATTAGAGGATAATTGGGTTTCAAATAAATTCATTGCAGGAGAACCAATAAAATAACCAACAAAAGTAGTTTTAGGTCTTTCAAATAAATCTTTAGGAAGACCGACTTGAACTATTTCACCTTGATCCATTACAATAATATTGTCAGCAAATGTCATTGCCTCATTTTGATCATGAGTTACATAA
Source organism: uncultured Pelagibacteraceae bacterium (assembly GCA_902593445.1). Classification (GTDB taxonomy): domain Bacteria; phylum Pseudomonadota; class Alphaproteobacteria; order Pelagibacterales; family Pelagibacteraceae; genus Pelagibacter. The sequence continues at coordinate 1,983 of CACJIJ010000039.1, read as the reverse complement.
ACTAATGTCGTCTTATATTGTTCATTAATTTCTTTTAAATTCCTTCTCAATCTAAATTTTAAATCTGGATCAATTACTGTTAATGGTTCATCCATTAGTACAGCAGCAACATCTTCTCTTACTAACCCTCTTCCTAATGAAATAAGTTGTTTTTGATCAGCTGTAAGTTTCCGTGCTGGCATATTTAAAAAGGATGAGAGTCTTAAGGTGTCTGAAACCGATTTAACTCTTTCCTCTATTTTTTCTTTAGAAAAATCTCTACACTTCAAGGGAAAAGCCAAATTGTCATAGACGGTCATGGTGTTATAAATTACAGGGAATTGAAAAACCTGTGCTATATTTCGTTCTTCAGTAATAAGATTTGTCACATCATTCCCATCAAATAAAATATTTCCCTCTGAGGGCTTAACTAAACCGGAAACAATATTTAACATTGTAGTTTTTCCACATCCAGATGGTCCTAAAATTGCATATCTTTTTCCATTTTCCCATGCCATCGAAAATGGGTTTAATGCATAGGTAGGATTTAAGTCATTTGGATTATAAGTATGAGATATATTTGATAATTCAATTTTAGCCATTGGAAACTCCATAAGGAGAGGAAATTAACTCCTCTTCTTTATTAAATGCATAAAATTTATTTTCATTAAATTTTATTTTTACCTTCTCATGAATTTTAAAATTCATTACTTCCTCTATTAATGCAATTACTTTTGAATCTCCTTTTTTTAAGTGAAGTAAGGTTTCCGAACCACTTATTTCTGCAAGTTCTATTTCAAATTCCTCTCCATTATCATTTAATTTTATCTCCGATGCTCTTATCCCAAAATTATAGTCTTGATCCTGTAGATTTTTAAAATGCCTAGGTATATTAATAGAGATATTTTCAAAATTTAATTTATCTGAACTTTTTATCCCTTTTAATATATTCATTGGTGGGTCATTTGAAATTTCAGCTACTTTTAAGTTTTTAGGGTTTTCAAATATTTCTTTTGCAGGACCTTTTTGTAAAACTTTTCCCTCGTCTAAGACAATAACTTCACCATTTAACTCCATAACTTCTTGTGGATCAGTTGTTGAGTAGATTAAAATTGCTTCTGCCGATAGACCCTTAGAAAATATCCTTTTAAACTCCTCTCTCAATTGCTCTCTAAGCTTGTAATCAAGATTAACCAATGGCTCATCAAGAAGTAGAATCTTTGCTTTCTTTGCTAAAGATCTAGCTAGAGCAACTCTTTGCTGTTGTCCTCCAGATAATTCCTGAATTTTACGATTTTCAAAACCAATTAACCCAACAGTCTTTAGAGCTTCTTCTACATCTGTCTTAATTTTATCTTCGCTTAATTTTCTCTGTTTTAGGGGGAAAATTATGTTCTCATAAACGTTAAGATGAGGATAGTTTATAAATTGTTGATAAACCATTGCCACGTTCCTCTGCCAAACCGGAATTTTGCTAAAATTTTTACCTTCAAATGATATATTTCCACTGTCAGGATTTAGCAAACCAGCTATTGTTTTTAAAAATGTAGTTTTTCCAGATAATGTTCTTCCTAGGATTGTATATAAATTACCTTTTTTAAATTCAAATGACACATTATTAAGATGAAACTGGTTATCAGGTTTATACGTTAAATTTTCTCCGATTAAATTCATTATTTTAATGCTCCAGATAAATTTCCTTTAGATAAATATCTCTCTACGACAAAGGCTACAATAATTAAAGGAGCTACCGATATTAATGCTGAGGCAGATAAGCTCCACCATGGAGTAATAGATGAATTTAATGCTACAACTTTCACCGGCAATAATTGAACTTCGGTAAATGTCAAAATAAATGCAAAGAAGAAATCTATCCATCCAAATATAATACAAAACATTCCAGCTACTATTAATCCTGGTATAGAATTAGGCAATACTACTTTATAAAAAGCCTGATAAGGGTTACATCCATCTATTAATGCAGTTTCATCTAGCTCTTTTGGA
>CACJIJ010000038.1 GCA_902593445.1 uncultured Pelagibacteraceae bacterium | reverse complement strand
TCCTTTTTGGTATACCAATTCCATTACTTCAGAATTTATTTTTTCATCACTCATATCGGGAGCTCTATCGTATTCTTTTTCAATATTATATAGTAAAAAATTATCTCCACTTTCAATCAAATCTATTTTTGATGATCTTTTTGAAAAAATTAAATTCTCATTTTTCTGTTCATTACCATCAGGACTAAATTCATTTACTTCAATAATATCAATCTCTAAATTTTCTACTAAAGAATTAAACGTATTACCCTGAGAGATATTATTTTCAATTTTGTCTATTTCATTAAAGAATTCTTGATTAAATTCCTCTACACCAATTAAATTTTTTGGATTTAAGATTACATATTTAAAGTCAATATATTCTCTTTTTAATTGATCTTTATTTTCCTCTAAAAATTTTTGAATATCAGCCTTAGTATAATCTTCTTTAATTTTATATATATTTTCCATATCAAAATATTCAATCTCTAAAGTTTTGTTATTTTCCTCGAATTTTTTATCTATTAAAAAGTTTGGTGTTATTGTTCCAGCTCCAATAAAATCAAATAAATGTTTTTGTAATTCTCTATTTTTTAATTTTATTTCAAACATCTGGGCAGACATGTTATTTGAAAGTAAAAATTTTTCGTATTTAATTCTCTGAAAAACACCACTTTCATCTTGGAAGTTTTTATTTTCTTTAATTGTTTTTAAAATTGTTCTTTCATTAATTAAAATATTAAGATCTTTAACTTCTAAATCAATTAGTGTTGTTGATATTAAACCTGATAAAAGTTCTTCGATAATATTGTTGTCCAGGTTATTTCTAATTGCATCTGCTGAAATCCCACTTTGATTTACATAATCCATAAAATCTTGTGTAGTTACATTAGTCTTATTTATTTTTGCTATGTTATTTTGATTGTTAGTACTAAATCCTCCTCCAAAACCTCCAAAGCCAAATGCAATAATAATTATTACAATTAAAACTAAACCCCCGAATTGTTTCCAGCCTAAGTTTTTAAGTTTTTCAATCATAGCGTTATAAATTTATTGATCTGTAAAAAACAAATCTATAGATTAAAAAGTCAATTATGACAAATAAATATATGTATTTTGTAGCTAATTGGAAAATGTTTGGTGATTTAAGAAGTCTAAATTCACTTGATAAAGTAATAAAGTTTTCAAAAACCTATAAAAAAAATAAGTTTAGAATAATTTATTGTCCACCTAGTACTCTAATTCGCCCTTTATCAAAAAGACTTAAAAAAACTAACATAGAGGTAGGGGCTCAAAATTGTCATCACGGATATGACTTTGGAGCTAACACAGGTCAAGTGAATTCTAGAATGCTTAAAAGTGTCGGGGCAAAATATGTTATAATTGGTCACTCAGAAAATAGACAATTAGGAGAAGATGATAAATTGATCAATTTAAAAATTAAAAGTGCATTAAAAGCTGATTTAAAAATTATTTTTTGTATTGGTGAAACATTAAGAGAAAAAAGAAATAAAAAAACTAATCAAGTTTTATCAAAACAAATAAAAAATGGATTAAATGCAATAAATATTAAATCAAGAATATTTATAGCTTATGAACCTGTGTGGTCTATAGGATCTGGTTTAATTCCAAAATCTGAAGATCTAAAAAAATCAATTGCTTTCATAAGAAGTAAATTTGGTAAAAAATGTTCAAAAATTTTGTATGGTGGATCAGTAAATGGTAACAACGTAGATAAATTAAAAAATATTACTGGCATAGACGGTTTTTTAGTAGGTGGTGCCTCACAGAATCCAAAGAAATTTATTGATATAATTCAAAAAACCATTAATTAGACCCAAATGGAAACATTATTACTTGTAATTAACATCATACTTGCCGTTATTCTGGTTTTATTAGTTTTATTACAAAAATCGGAAGGTGGTGCGCTTGGTATAGGTGTTTCCCAAGAAAATTTTATGTTATCTAGATCAGCAGGAAGTTTCATGACAAAAGCTACTGCAATTGTAGCGACTCTATTTATTATCTGTAGTTTGGCTCTTACAATTATTTCTAGAGCTGAACTTACACCTGCAGGCTCTGTATTAGATACTGTAGAGGAAAAAACCGAAGATACACCTTCAATTCCAGAAAATAATTAATTAATCCTTTTCAATTCATTTTTTATTCGCTATAAGATACTTCCATGGCGCAATATATTTTCGTCACTGGCGGCGTGGTTTCTTCCCTAGGCAAAGGTCTCTCTTCAGCATCGCTGGCTTATTTATTACAATCTAGAGGTTATAAAGTTAGATTAAGAAAACTAGATCCTTACTTAAATGTCGATCCAGGAACAATGAGTCCTTTTCAACATGGAGAAGTATATGTAACAGATGATGGTTCCGAAACAGATTTAGATCTTGGTCATTATGAGAGATTTTCTGGAGTATCAGCAAAAAAATCAGACAATATTACTACAGGTAAAATTTATAATGATGTTTTAAGAAAAGAACGTAAAGGAGAGTATTTAGGTAAAACAGTTCAAGTTATTCCACATATTACAGATAGAATTAAAGAATTTATAAAAAACGATACTTCTAAAGAAGACTTTGTGATTTGTGAAATAGGAGGAATAGTAGGTGATATAGAAAGTCTTCCTTTCGTAGAAGCTATAAGGCAATTTTCAAATGATATTGGTAAAAAAAATGCATTATTTATTCATCTAACTTTAGTTCCTTATTTAAAAGCATCTGATGAAATAAAAACCAAACCAACACAACATTCAGTTAAAGAATTAAGAAGTATTGGTATTCAACCTGATATAATAATTTGTAGATCAGAAAGGCCTATTCCTTTAGAACATAGAAAAAAAATATCTTTGTTTTGCAATGTTGATATTAAAAATGTAATTGAAACCATTGATGTAAAAACCATTTATGAGGCACCAATTAGTTTTTTTAATCAAAAATTAGATGTTCAGGTTTTAAATTATTTTAAAATAAAATCTAAAAAACCTGCAAATTTAAAACCTTGGAAAAAAATTACAAAAATTATCCTACAAAATAAAAAACAAGTTAATATTGCTATCATTGGCAAGTATGTAGAACTTAAAGATGCATATAAATCATTAGATGAAGCACTTACTCATGGAGGTATAGAAAATAATATTAAAGTAAATTTAGTAAGGATTGACTCAGAAAAATTGAAAGTTTCAGAAATTAAAAATAAACTTAAAAATGTTTCAGGAATTTTAATTCCAGGTGGATTTGGTAAAAGAGGAACTGAGGGCAAAATTGAAGCTATAAAGCATGCTAGAAAGAATAAAATTCCGTTTTTAGGAATTTGTTATGGAATGCAAATGGCAATAATTGAATTTGCTAGAAATCAATTGAAAATTAAAAAAGCAACCTCTTCTGAATTTGATAAAAGTGGAGTTCATATTATTGGCTTGATGCATGAATGGGAGAAAGGTGGCAGAAAAGTCAAAGGAACAGATAAAGATTTAGGAGGTACTATGAGACTTGGTTCTTATGATGCAATTTTAAAAGATAAATCTAAAATTAGAGATATTTACAAATCTACATTAATTAAAGAAAGACATCGACATAGATATGAAGTTGATATTTCATATAAAGAAAAATTTGAGAAGAAAGGATTAATATTCTCAGGCTTATCTCCAGATCATAAGCTTCCAGAGATAATTGAACTTAAAAATCATCCTTGGTTTATAGGAGTTCAGTTTCATCCTGAATTTAAATCTAGACCTTTGAACCCACATCCTTTATTCTCTTCTTTTATCAAAGCAGCAAAAAATCATAGATGAATGCGATTAAAGTAAATTGTGAAAATATAGAAATTTCAAACAAAAATAAGATTTGTATTATTGCAGGTCCATGCCAACTTGAAACAGAGCAACACGCAATGGATATGGCTGGAAAAATTAAGGAAATTACTTCAAAATTTGGACTTGGATTTATTTACAAAACTTCATTTGATAAAGCGAACAGAACCAGTTTAAAAGGCAAAAGGGGAGCAGGATTAGATGCATCACTTCCTGTGTTTGATAAAATTAAAAAGGAATTGAATATTCCTATTTTAACAGACATTCATAATGCTGAACAATGTGCAGTTGTCTCAAAACATGTTGATGTTTTACAAATCCCTGCTTTTTTATGTCGACAAACTGATTTATTAATAGCTGCAGCCAAAACAAACAAAATCATTAATGTTAAAAAAGGTCAGTTTTTAGCACCATGGGATATGGTTAATGTAACTAAAAAAATTTCAGACTCAGGAAATGAAAAAATCTTAGTTACAGAAAGAGGAGCAAGCTTTGGTTACAATACTTTAATATCTGACATGAGATCATTACCAATCATGGCAAAGAATGGTTATCCTGTAATTTTTGACGCAACACATTCAGTTCAACAACCAGGTGGACAAGGTGAGTCTTCCGGTGGTCAAAGAGAATTTGTAGAATATTTAGCACGAGCTGCAGTAGCTGTTGGTGTTGCGGGTGTTTTTATTGAAACCCATCAAGATCCAGATAATGCACCTTCAGATGGACCTAACATGGTACCATTGAATAAATTAGAGAATCTATTAAAACAATTACACGATATTGATAATCTTATTAAAAATTAGTGAGTAAAATTTTAAAAGTAAAAGCACGTCAAGTTTTTGACAGTAGAGGAAATCCAACAGTTGAGGCAGAGGTTTATATAAAAAATAATAGTGCATCTGCAATTTGTCCGTCGGGTGCTTCAACTGGAACTTTCGAAGCTTTCGAAAAAAGAGATAGGAATAATAAAAGGTATTTAGGAAAAAGTGTTTTAAATGCAGTTAATTTAGTTAACACAAAGATTTCAAAAAAATTAAAAGGACAAAGCATACATAACCAAGAAAGAATTGATGCTTTATTAATTAACTTGGATGGTACAAGACAGAAAACTAATTTAGGCGCAAATTCGATGTTAGCTGTTTCTATGGCTGTTAAAAAACTTTCTGCAAAGGTTAAAAAATTACCTCTATATAAAACTTTTTCTCAAAAAAATAATTTTCAATTACCTTATCCATTAATGAACATTGTTAATGGTGGAGCACATGCAAATAATGGTCTTAGAATTCAAGAGTTTATGATCAGACCTGATCGAGCAAAAAGTTTTTCTGAAGCTATGCGAATTTGTTTTGTTGTCATTAAAAACTTGAGTAAATTAATTAAAGATAAAGGTTTATCAACCTCTGTAGGTGATGAAGGTGGTTTTGCACCTATGATCAGTAGCAACAATCAAGCTTTAGATTTAATTGTGAGTGCAATTAAAAAATCAGGATTTATTAATGGTAAAGATGTTTCTGTTTGTTTAGATGTGG
>CACJIJ010000037.1 GCA_902593445.1 uncultured Pelagibacteraceae bacterium | reverse complement strand
AACAACTTTATTTAATTTAATTGCTGGAAACTTAAAATCCTCTGGTGGTAATGTTGTTTTTGATGATGAAAATATTACAGATGTTCCATCATATGAGTTATTTTCTAAAGGGTTGTTAAGAACATTTCAAATTGCACATGAGTTTTCAAATTTATCTGTTTTAGAAAATTTAATGATGGTTCCAGGAAATCAATCTGGAGAAAAAATAATGACAGCATTATTTAAACCAGGTTTAGTTGCACAAGAAGAGGCTGTGGTTAAAGAGAAAGCGAAAGAAGTTGTTGAATTTTTAAATTTAGGACATTTATCAAATGAGCTAGCTGGAAATCTTTCAGGTGGACAAAAGAAATTATTAGAACTTGGAAGAACCATGATGGTTGATGCAAAATTAGTATTATTAGATGAAGTAGGGGCTGGAGTTAACAGAACTTTGTTAAAAGATCTTGGAACTGCAATAGAAAAGTTAAACAAAGAAAAAGGTTATACTTTTTGTATGATTGAACATGATATGGATTTTATTGGAAGATTGTGTGATCCAGTGATTGTAATGGCTGAGGGTTCAGTATTATTTGAAGGAAGTGTTGAAGAAGCAAAAAAAGATGAGAAAGTTATCGAAAGCTATCTTGGAAGAGGATCAAAATTAAAGGATACAAATTAATGGCATATTTTGAAGGAATAGAAATGACAGGTGGTTATGGTAATGGTCCAGACATTATTAGTTCGTGTTCGGTAAATGTTAATAAAGGTGAAATAGTTTCTATTCTGGGGCCTAATGGTGCTGGTAAATCCACTGCTATGAAAGCAATGTTGGGCTTGCTAGATTTAAAATCTGGATCAGTAAAGATTGATGGTAAGGATATTTCAAAATTATCTCCTCAAGATCGAGTTAAACAAGGTATTTCTTTTGTCCCTCAGACTAAAAATGTTTTTGCAGGTATGACTGTTGAAGAAAATTTAGAAATGGGAGCATTTCTTGTTGAGGATGAAATAAAAAATATAATTGAGGAAATTTATGAATTGTTCCCAATTTTAAGAGAGAAAAGAAACCAGATGGTTGGTGAACTTTCTGGAGGTCAAAGACAACAAGTGGCTCTAGGTAGAGCTTTAATGATTAAACCCACAGTTTTAATGTTAGATGAACCAACTGCAGGTGTATCACCAATTGTTATGGATGAATTATTTGATCATATTGTAAAAGTAAAAAGAACAAACGTTGCTATCTTAATGGTAGAACAAAATGCAAAACAAGCCTTAAGTATTTCAGATAGGGGCTACGTTCTGGTTACTGGAGAAAATCGTTATTCAGGAACTGGAAAAGAATTATTAGACGATCCAAGAGTAAGAAGCTCTTTTTTAGGAGGGTAATATGGATTTTGTAAATGCAATAATTCTTTTATTAAACTATATTTTCATTCCTGCATTAACTTATGGTTCTCAGTTAGCACTGGGTGCAATATTTGTAACACTTATCTATGGAATTTTAAGATTTGCTAATTTTGCAACTGGTGACATGATGTCTTTTGGAACCATGGCTACGATCTTATTCACATGGTATTTTCAATCTTTAGGCGTCTCTTTAGGTGTTTTACCTACTGCTTTGTTAGCTATCCCATTTGGAATTATTTTCATGATTCTTTACATGCTTTTAATAGATAAATTTGTCTTCAAATATTATAGACATCAGAAAAGTCCTCCAGTTCAGTTTGCAATGGTAAGTATTGGTGTAATGTTTGTAACTCAAGCAGTGGTAAGAATTATAATTGGACCTGGCGATAGAAGATTTTTTGATGGAGAAAAATTTATTATTAAAGCTCGTCAATTTAAGGAGATGACAGGTTTAAATGAAGGTCTTGCATTGAAATCAACTCAAGTAATAACCATTTTTGTGACAATAGTTTTAGTCTCTTTATTATTTTGGTTTTTAAATAGAACCAAAACTGGAAAAAGTATGAAAGCTTATTCTGATAATGAAGATCTTGCCTTGTTATCAGGTATTGATCCTAAAAAAATAGTTCTAGTTACCTGGGTTATTGCTGGAATTTTAGCAACTATTGGTGGTGCGTTGTATGGTCTAGATAAAAGTTTTAAACCATTTACTTACTTTAATAATATGCTTCCTATTTTTGCTGCTGCAATTGTTGGAGGAATTGGAAATCCATTTGGAGCTTTTTTAGGTGGATATGTTATTGCTTTTTCTGAAATATTGCTCACTTACGCATATAAAAAATTCTTTATGTATATTTTACCAGAAAGTATGGAGCCAAATAGTTTAGTTCAGTTACTATCTACAGATTACAAGTTTGCAGTCTCGTTCTCTATTCTTGTAATTGTTTTAATTTATCGACCATCGGGAATATTTAAGGGGAAAGTATTGTGAGAAAAAACCTAAATGTAATTGCAGCTTACAGCATTATGATGGTGCTTATTCTAATGGTTGGGATATTTCAGTCTTGGAACATAGCGTTGTCAATATTTAATCTTTGTTTGATTTCTGCGGTGATGACAATGGGAGCAAATATTCAATGGGGGTACGCTGGTTTAATTAATTTTGGAATTATGGGTTATACAGCTTTAGGTGGTTTAGCTGCAGTATTGATATCTGTCGATCCTGTTCAAGAAGCCTGGAGGGCAGGAGGTTTCGATATTCTAATGTCATTATGGCTGATAGTAGTAATGGTATTAGTTATAAGGTTTATTTTAAAAAGATTTGAAAAATCAAAAATCAGAACATACAGCATAGCTGCAATAATAATTTCAGGTATTTTACTTATTAGATTTTCTGCAGAGCCAGGCATAGAAGCTATTGAAGCAGTTGATCCTGCTAAAACTGGTTTCTTAGGAGGATTTGGATTACCAATTATATTTTCTTGGATAGTTGGAGCTCTTTTTGCAGGGGGTTTAGCATTTATAGTTGGAAAAGTTGCACTTGGTCTTAGAGCAGATTATTTAGCTATTGCTACTCTTCTTATTTCCGAAATTGTTATTGCAATTATTAAACACGAAGATTGGCTCACAAGAGGAGTTAAAAATGTTATTGGATTAAAAAGACCTGCACCTTATGAAGTAGATCTTCAAACAACTGATTGGTTTATTAAATTAGTTGAAAAGTTTAATGCAGGAAAATTAAGTGTAATTGAGAATTTAGCTGATAGACAAGCTGCTTTAAACCAACTTGTTATTGAAGGTTCATCAGTATTTGTAAAACTGTGTTATTCAGGATTATTCTTAGTAGTAGTAATTATTCTTTTAATTTTAACTCAAAAAGCTCTTTATTCTCCTTGGGGAAGAATGATGAGAGCAATTAGAGATAATGAGGAAGCCGCAAATGCAATGGGTAAAAATGTTGTTAAGCAACATTTATTAATTTTTATTTTAGGCTCTGCAATTGTTGGAATTGCGGGCGCAATGCTTGTTACACAAGATGGTTTATTTACTCCAGGAAGTTATAGACCTATGAGATATACTTTTTTGATTTGGGTGATGGTAATTGTTGGAGGAAGTGGAAACAATTTTGGGGCAATTTTAGGAGGATTTGTTGTTTGGTTCTTATGGATCGAAGCAGCACCAATATCATTATTTTTAATAAACTTTTTCACTGCGGGAATTCCTGAAACAAATGCATTTAAAGCTCATTTAATTGAAAGTGTTCCTTATTTCAGATTTTTACTGATGGGATTAGGATTGTTGTTTATCATGAGGTATCGACCTAAAGGTATACTTCCTGAAAAAATAGAAATAAAGTAAAACAAATGAAATATATTATATTAGGTGCTGCTGCTGCTTGGGCTTTGTATATGGCTGATAAGTATTTATTCTTTTAATGAATAAAAATCTTTCGTTACTTATATTAAGCCAGATTTTCGCTTTTACAGCTGCACCGGTCACCGTTTTTTTAAGCGGCATAATTGGTTCAAAATTTAGTCCAATAAAATCTTTAGCTACTCTTCCAATGGCTTTGTCAGTTGTTGGAATTGCGTTATTCGCTTTTTTTGCTGCAAAGCTAATGAGTATTATTGGACGAAAATTAGGTTTTATTTTTGCATCAATAGGTACATGTTTTGCATCTCTTTTAACTGCGTACTCAATAATAATAGAAAGCTTTGTCTTATATAATTTAGGATGTTTTTTAATTGGTGGAGGAATAGCTTTTAGCCATCAATATCGTTTTGCAGCAGTGGAGGTTGTGGATAAGGATTATGCACCAAAAGCAATTTCTATCATTTTGTTAGCAGGAATAGGTTCGGCGTTTATTGGTCCAAACATTGCAAACATTTCTAAAGGACTTATCTCAAATCATATGTATGCTGGTTCTTATATTGCACTCGCCATTTTATCTATCTCATCAACAATATTTTTAATTTTTTATCAGGAACCAAAAACGATATCTAGTAATCAATATAAAACTGGAAGAAGTTTTTTTGAGCTTATCTCTCAACCTAGATTTCTACAGGCACTCGTAGCTTCAGCTTTTGCCTATGCAGTAATGACTTTTTTAATGACAGCAACTCCTATAAGTATGCATCTGATGGAGAAAATAAGTTTAAGCAAGACTGGATTTGTTATTCAGCTTCATATAGCAGCCATGTTTTTACCTTCACTGGTTACAGGAAATTTAATTAAAAGATTTGGTCATAGTAAAATAATGCATGTGGGAGTTTTATTGTTTTTAGTCACAATTATTACCAGTTTATTTGAACAGGATTATATTAACTATATGGTTGCACTTATTTTCCTGGGGCTAGGGTGGAATTTTTTATTTATATCAGGAACGAGCTTACTTGTTTTGTGTTACAGAGAAGAGGAAAAATTTAGAGCTCAAGGGTATAATGATTTAATTGTTTATTCTATACAAGCATTAGCCAGTTTGTCTGCTGGAGTATTTCTTAGCTTAACTAGCTGGAAAACTATGAATTTAATATGTTTAATTTTTTTAATTATAATAGCTCTTTCTACCATTAGAGCTGATCTAAAAAAAAACCCCAGTAATTAAATTACTGGGGTTTTTTTTGAATTAAGATAAAAAATTATCTTTGTTTTTTAGTTTTGAATTTTCCGCCTTTAACTTCTTGCTCTAAGAAAGAACCTTCAGCTTCACCAACGTCAGTAAAAGTTACTCCAGTAGCACCTTCGTAATTAATCTTTTTACCTTTTGCTAGTAAATCTAAACCTTTCTTAAGCTCGCCTGGATAAATTTTAGTTCCAGGAGCGTTAGCAACATCCATTACGTGTTTTGCAATAGATGCTCTGTCAGCAGAGTTACCTGCTTGCATTGCAAGAACGATTAAAGCAGCTGCATCGTAAGATTCACCTGTGTAAGGACCAGAAGCTTCTACACCTCCAGCTTTTGCAACATCAGCAAATATACCTGCACCTTTACCAGTAGAACCTGGTAATGATCCAAATGATTTGCTTAAATCTTTACCGAATGCATCAACTAAAGATTGACCAATCATACCATCTGATAAAATAAATCTATCAAAGGCACCAGAGTCTAAAGAAGCTTGAATAATTCCTTTTCCTCCTTGGTCAAGATAACCAATAACTGCTACAGCATCACCACCAGCAGAAGCAAGAGTTGCTACTTCAGATGAGTAATCTGCTTTTCCATCTTCGTGAGCAGTTACAGTTGTAACTTTAATACCATGAGCCTCAACTGCTGCTTTATAAACATCAGCTAAACCTTTACCATAGTCATTGTTAGTATAAGTGATTGCAACACTTTTTACTTTTCTATCTTTAGTAATGTCAGCTAAAATTTGGCCACCTCTAGCATCTGATGGAGCAGTTCTAAAGAAATACCCTTTATCATCTAGAGTTGTTAATCCTGGAGAAGTAGCTGAAGGTGAAATCATTACCACACCATTTGGTACAGCAACGTTAGTTGCAATAGCACCAGTTACACCTGAACAGTCTGCTCCCATAATTGCAGCTACACCACCTGAAATTAATCCTTCAGCTGCAGCTGTTGCCGCTGCTGAGTCAACACAAGTTGAGTCTGCTCTTACTGGCTCAATTTTTTTTCCA
>CACJIJ010000036.1 GCA_902593445.1 uncultured Pelagibacteraceae bacterium | reverse complement strand
TTAAAGACAATTTGACTTCAATCAGTGGTTGAAAGATATTTGCAATCTTTTCATTGATGTGTTGTAGTGTTTAATCGAAAATTAACTAACGGAGATATAATGAAAATGTTAAAAACAATTCTATTTTCTGCGCTATTAGCATTAGGCATGACTTCTTTTGCAAATGCTTGTGGAAAATTAGTTATAGCCGAACAAAACTGGGCATCTGCCGAGTTAATGGCAAACGTTGATAAAATCATTCTCGAAGAAGGATACGGATGTGACGTAGAATTAGTACCTGGTGCTACTATGCCAACATTTACATCTATGAATGATAAAGGAACACCTGACATGAACCCTGAACAATGGGCGAATGCAGTTTACACTCCTTTAAAAAAAGCGGTAAGCGAAAAAAGATTAATTATTGCTAATAAAGCTCCAATTACAGGTCTAGGAGAAGGTTGGTGGTTAAATCCAGCAGCTTTAGAAAAACATCCGGAACTTAAAGGAATGACAGCTGTTCAAATTTTAGAACGTCCAGATTTATTTCCTGATAAAGAAGACCCATCAAAAGGTGCTTTCATGGGATGTCCAGCAGGTTGGGGATGTCAATTAGCTAATGCAAATTTGTACAGAGCATTTGAAATGGAAAAAAAGGTTGGAAACTTATTGATCCAGGTTCAGCTGCAGGTTTAGATGGTTCAATTGCTAAAGCATCAGATTCTGGTGAGCCGTGGTTTGGATATTACTGGAATCCTACATCAATGGTTGGAAAATATAATTTACAGCCAGTTGATTTTGGTGTTCCTTTTGCAGGTAGAGATAATTGGGACAATTGTATCACTCTTGCAGAACAAGATTGTGCAAATCCAAAGCCAACAGCTTGGACAAAATCTGAAGTAAACTCAATTGTAAGTGCTAACTTTGCAAAAACTGGTGGAAAAGATGTACTTAAATATGTTGAAAGCAGAACTTTCCCAGGCACAGTGATGAATGGAATGTTAGTTTACATGGCTGACAACCAAGCAAAAGGTTCTGATGCAGCTGTTGAGTTTTTAATAAAGCATGAAGATATTTGGACTAAGTGGGTATCTTCAGATGCTGCAAAAAAAATCAAAAAAAGTTTATAATTAACTTTTAATTACGAGCCTATTTAATATAGGCTCGTAAAATTTAATATTTATGGAATTTTTTACTGAATTTCCAGAAATGGGAAGAAGATCCCAAATGGAGCTAAGAAAAGGTATCGACTTAGCTTTTAGAAATTTTTCAAAAGAATATGGAGACAACATAGAGGCATTTTTTGATCCATTATTATTTTTTTTAGTATCATTAGAAAGATTATTATTATCTACACCATGGATAATAATTATTGCAGTAATTTGTGGATTAGCATGGCTAGGTTCAAAAAGTTGGAAATTAGTTACAGGAAGTGCAATTGCTTTTTTATTAATTGGTTATTTTGGAATGTGGGAAGATTGTATGGCAACAGTTGCAATTATTACTGTATGTACAATCATTTGTATTGTTGTTGGTATTCCAATAGGAATTGTAATGGCTAGATCCTCTAGAGCAGAAAAAACAATACTTCCTGTTTTGGATATGATGCAAACAATACCAAGTTTTGTTTATTTGATACCAATTTTAATGTTGTTAGGTATAGGAAAGGTTCCAGGATTAATCGCTGTTTGTGTTTATGCAGTTCCTCCAATTATTAGATTAACTAATTTAGGTATTAGAGAAGTAGATAAAGAGACTTTGGAAGCTAGCGAAGCTTTTGGAGCAACTACAACTCAAAAATTAAAATCTGTTCAAATTCCGCTAGCTTTACCGACTGTTTTTGCTGGAGTAAACCAAACCATAATGATGGCTTTAGCCATGGTGGTTATTGCTTCTATGATAGGTGTAAAAGGCCTTGGTGTACCAATATTAAGAGCTGTTTCTAACCAATATTTAGCTCTTGGAATGATGAATGGATTGGCAATAGTTGCTCTTGCAATTGTCTTTGATAGGGTCACTCAAGAATATGGAAGAAGAATCCAAAAGCATAGAGGTCAGATAAAATAGTTGATACTTTGCTGCATCGAATTTTCTAGACACATATTTCAAAATAAATAAAGATCCTCATTATGAATTTTTCATTGGAAATAGGACCTAAAACTGAAGTTGATACAGTTCCAGCATTGTCTGACATTTATATCACAATGCTACCTGGAGGTGATTACAGAGAGACTGCTGATAAAGCAGTAGAGCTTGTAAAAAAAGGATTTAACCCTGTGCCTCATTTTCCTGCTAGATCAATGCATGATGAAAAAGAACTTAAAGATTATGTTTCTAGATGCAAAGATGGAGGCGTAAAGCAAGCCTTAATTATTGGAGGTGGAAGAGAACCAGCAGGTAAATTTGATAGTTCATTTCAACTTTTAGAGACAGGTTATTTTGAAAAAATGAAAATAGGAATTGCTGGACATCCAGAGGGGAGTCCTGATATATCCGACTCAGATTTAGAAAAAGCTATGATAGATAAAAAGCCTTACGCTGATTATATTGTAACACAGTGGTTGCTAGATCCTCAGCCTATTATAGATTTTATTTCTAAGCAAAGCGTACCAGTGCATGTGGGAATTACTGGGCCATTAAAAATATCTAGCTTAATTAAATTTGCTAATATTGTTGGGGCAAAAAATTCCATTAACTTTCTTAAATCTAATTTTACTAAGGCATTAGATTTATTGAAACCTAAAGACCCTAATGATTTAATTGGGAAAGTTAAATCGCATACTGATAACTTCCACATTTATACATTCGGCGGCTTGAAGGAAACTAACAAGTGGTTGAAGGAGAATAGTTATGTCTAAAGAATTTGACTATACTAAAGTACAACATGTTACTTCTGTTGATCAATCTGATAGAGAAGTACCATACAATTTAAGACAAAGTGGGCCAACTAAAGTTGAATTATTAATCTCAACAAGAGTAAGAAAATCACCTTATTGGCATTTATCAATGCAGGCAGGTTGTTGGAGAGCAACTGTATACAATCGAATTTATCATCCAAGAGGTTATGTAAAACCTGAAGATGGTGGAGCGATGGTAGAATATGATGCTATCGTTAACCATGTAACAATGTGGAACGTTGCTGTTGAAAGACAGATAAGAGTTAAAGGTCCAGATGCAGAAAAATTTACTGATTACGTTATAACTAGAGATGCAACAAAAATTTCTCCTATGAGAGCAAGATATGTAATTTTATGTAATGCTTACGGAGGAGTTTTAAATGATCCAATTCTTTTAAGAATTTCAAAAGATGAATTTTGGTTTTCATTATCAGACTCTGATATTGGTATGTATTTACAAGGTGTTAATGCAGATGGAAGATTTAATTGCACAATTGAAGAAATTGATGCATGTCCAGTACAAATTCAAGGTCCTAAGTCAAAAGCTTTAATGCAAGACCTTTGTGGAGACCAAGTTGATTTTGATAATATGCCTTTCTATGGATTAGCAGAGGCAACAGTTGGTGGAAGAAGTTGTGTAATATCTCAATCTGGTTTTTCAGGAGAAGCTGGTTATGAGATATACTTGAGAAATGCAACTTTATATGCTGAAGATATGTGGAATGCAGTTTTAGATGCAGGAAAAAAACATAACTTGATGGTTATTGCACCTGCACACCATAGAAGAATACAAGCGGGTATTCTTTCTTGGGGACAAGACATGGATCAACAACATAATCCGTTTCAATGTAATTTAGGTTATCAAGTTTCATTATCTGGTAAAGGTGAATGGAATAAAAAAGCTGATTATGTTGGTAAAGCTGCTTTGGAGAAAATGGGAGCAGATATAAAAGCTGGAAAAAAACCATATAAACTTCAGTTAGTTGGAATGGAGTTAGGTGGCAAACCAATTGACGATTATGCGCCTGACTTTTGGTTAGTATCACCAGAAAGTGGTGGAGATCCAGTTGGATTTCTCACTTCACCATGGTGGCATCCAGAAAAGAAAACCAATATTGCTATGGGATATGTTCCATTTGATGGAACTTTAAACCCTAATGGATTTCCAAAAAATAAAGTTGGAACTAAGTTTAAAGTTCATCTTCCTGAAAAATATTCGGATACTCCAGGAACACCAGTGGATGCTGTGGTTGTGGATATTCCATTCAAAGAGTCTTTTAACGCAAATACAAGAGAAGTTGTAAAAGGCTAAAATTTATTAAGGGGGAGCTAATTTCAGCTCCCCTTTTCAATTCTAATGACCAAAAGTTTTCTAATAGCAGTTTGCATTATCATTGCTATTGCTTTAATAATATTTCCATTAATTGTTTCTTATAAAGCTCAAAAAAATAAAAATAAAAGAAATTAATGTTTGCAGAATTTTTAAATATAATTTTTAAATCAATAAAATTAGACAAAACTCTTTATTCAGATAATAAAAATTTTGGAGAAGCTTCAATATACTTTGCAGGCATTATAATGATCCTAGATGGTATTGCTGGGGCAGTGGCGGCGAATACGATTATTAAAACAGCTATCGCAATGTCTGGCCTAACTGCAATAGTTACTTGGCTTATATGGGCAATTTTTATTTTTGTAATCGGAGTTAAATTATTTCCAGATAAGCAAACTAAAGTTTCGTTCAAAAAAGTTTTAACAGCTGTTGGTTTTGCTCATGCCCCTGGTTTATTAAGATTTTTTGCAGTCACACCTGATTTAATGATACCAATAATTTTTCTTACTCAGTTTTGGATTTTTGCAGGTTTAATAATTTCAACTAAACAAATATTGAGTTTAAAATCTAATTTTAAATCTTTTGGGATTGTACTTTTATCTTTTTTAATTATTGCATTTTTATCTATCTCATTTGTGATGAGTAGAATGAATATGCTTCCTGTTAGTCAAATTAGTTAAAGTGGAAAAATAGTCTTAGACACTCTACAAGATTTACATATTTTAAATCCAGTAAGAATTAAATTTTGAGTAACACTTTCGTCCTCCTCTTTGCATTCGTCACAAATATTATTTAATTCTTCAGTATCTAACTTTAGATTTTTTTCATCTATTTTATCAATCATTATCAGTCAAACCAGCACCTGCGGCACCCTCTTTTAAACTGTCACTTTCCTCTACAAAAGTTTCCTCGGATAACCTGTATAAATTATTCCATTCATCGTCTGTAAAGTTATCTTCATTTTCAAGGAGATTTACCTCAATTATCTTCGCTATTTTTGGAAATTCTTGGTCAATAAAATTTGAACTAATATTTACATTTAAATTTAGTAAAATTTTTTTATCATCTATTTTTACATAAATTTTTTTTCCAATAATTTCTGATGAACGACTTATAAAGGAAATAAAAATAATTGGATAAGCAACATTTTTAAATTCAATTTTTTTTAAATTTTCTAAAACATTTATTTGATCTAAAAAACTAATACCTAAAGTAATTGGACAATAAGAATTGTTTGATGAAGAGTTATTTTCACTAATTAAATTTAAATTTTCAAATTTACTTTTATTTTTTTCATTAAAATATTCATTAAGATGCTTAATACCTGGTAAACTAAATAGCTCTAACAACCTTATACTTTTTCCTGTCTCTTCAGAAACTCCCCAAGAATAGCCCGCTGCTTTTGATGCTCTTTTAACGGTAGTTTCGATTTCACTCAGTGATTTCATTAATAAATATTGGTTTTATATACCCACTGCTCGTCGTAACTTTTTAGCTCATTTGGAAGTGGAGCTCCTTGGAACATACAAATTCTTAACCATTTGTCAGATCGTGGATCAAATTTTAATGCTCCAAAAAAAGACAATTTCAGTCTAAGCATATCAATTGGCATTAAATCTTTACCAATTGTATTATCTTGTATTTCTGAATAAGGAAATTTTTCTACAATGAAAGCTCTCCTCACAACATGTCTTAACTCAGAATTTGATGTTAAAAACTCAGCAATAGTCAAACTATTTTTTGAGACTAATAATTTATCGTAAAGCTTTTTTATGTCTCTTGCAATTGCTAAAGGCTGTTCTAATTCTGATCCATGCTCCTCAAAACGATCCGCTAATCTAGGTTCCTCTTTATTTTTTGAAATAAACCAAAAGTTTTTATTATTTTCTTTTTTTTCAAAATTAATATCTAAAATGTTTGGATACTTTGCTTCAATTATATTACGCAATTCTTCAATTTTTCTTTGAGCTGGAATATTAAAATATTTTTCTTCATCTGAACTCATTTCTTTTACCAAAGGATTTACAATATTATTATAAGGTTCCATCATTATTGAAACTATGTATTCAATACATTCCTCACAAGTATTATCCTCCAACCATTGATATATTTTGTTAAAAGGATATTCGCTCTCAAAATTAAAATCTTTGTTTATAAAATTTAAAAATTTTTCAACATCTTTAAGTAATGATGAAATTTTTTTTTGCTGATATTCGCTATCAGTATTCCAGCTTGTAATATTTTTTAACGATTTTTTTACACAATCTATAAACAAATCACTATCTTGACTTTCTACATCTTTGATTTCTCTAATTTTCTTAAGTGCTTTTTCTCTACTTAAAATCCAATTATTTAATAGAGTTGGGTGATTGACTATAAATGGAGCCATACCTAGGCCTGTGGAATTACCAATTCCCAAGTTTTTACAAATATTATTATCTAGCTTAACGGCTGTTTTTGGATTTTTATGATAAGCGACATGATTAACTTGATCAAAAGTAAATTGTCTTACCAAATAAACTAACATCATTTCTAATCTGAATGGACCATTAATTTCTTTACGATTTTTAATTCTAAAACGATCGGCAAGACCAAATTTACCCGAGCCATATACAGCCGTAGTCCTATATAAATAGCCTACTTTTGATAATAAGTTTAAATCTGGCTGCAAACCTTTACTCAAACTTTCAACTACATGATTATAAATTCTTACTGATTTGTTTGCTCTTGATAAAGTTAATTCTTTATAAGAAAGTCTACCAACTTCTTGTTTAGGAACCTCATTTTTTAATCTTTCTATATCTTTCTTAGTTGGGACTCCATCGTGTAA
>CACJIJ010000035.1 GCA_902593445.1 uncultured Pelagibacteraceae bacterium | reverse complement strand
TCATGCTTTCCATTTTTAAGTGCAACAAAGTTTACGAAATTATATAAATTTATAGAATTCTTTAAGTCTATTTTCATTTCTAAATCTTTTTCAATTTTTTTATTATAACAAAATATTACAAAGATAGAATTATGTCTTATTTGAAAATCAAAAAATTTTATATTATTAATTTCATTTACATTTTTCAAAATTTTAGAAGCTTCTTCACAATCAGTTTGATTTTCAAAAGTTATTAAAAAATCTCTACTCATTCTTGGGTATATTGATTTAAAATTAATTTTTAGATTTTTGATAAAGCTCTTATGGTCGTTAAGTCTATAATAATACTCTTTTTCAACAAATGGATTTTGAGTTAGGCCAGTTGCGATTAAAATAGAATAATCTTTTTTTAGATAATCAGATAAAATTTCGTCATAAAAAGAATAAACATCTATTATAGGGTCTTGTGTTTCATCGATATACCATTTTGGATTTTTTTCTACTTTGTCTTCTATTATTTTTGAGTTGTGAAGATAATGGTGCTGAATATGAGCTCCAGCGTTAAAAAATATTGTTGAAAAATCTATTTCAAATTTTTTTAAATATGAAATATGAATTTTATGTAAAAGAAAATCAAATATAATTGCTCTAAACCATTTTGATTTTATACTTTTTATATAATAGTTAATAAATTTAAAAAAACTCTTCCCTTTAAAGAAATATAAAAACAAAAACAATATTATAAATTTGTTCTTAATTGAAAGTTTACCTTTAGAATTATCATTAACTGCCTCAGAAAGTGAACTATATATGATCTTTTGAAGAAAATTTTTTGGTTTTTCTGTCTTAGTCCAAGGGTCTGGAATAAAATATTTATATTTTTTTAGATTATTTTTTGCATTCATTGGACAAATAGCGCCTACATCGTAACCTTTGCTCTCTACAATTTCAAATATTTGCTTAAGGTCTGAATTACTAATATCACCAAGCCTAAATATTTTATGCTCACTTGCTGATAAACCTGTATGAACAGAAACCCATTGTATCCAAGGTTCCAGATTTTCATAAATTTTCTCAGACGAGGTAATCTTTAAATTTTTAAAAAACTCTTCATTAAAAAACTTAAAATTAATTATATTTGAATATTTCTTCAGAATATCAAAATTTATTTCATTCAACTCAATTAAAATTAATTTTTTATTCATTTAAAATCAAATAATTATATATTTTTAAGTTCTCTATTAAAACGTTGTTTAAATTAAAATTATCTTCAGCGAATTTTCTGCCATTTTTTGCATATATCATTCTTTTTTTATAGCTATTTATTAAACTCTCTATTTTTTTTTCTAGTGAAAGTGGGTTTTTTGCTTTGCAAAGTAAACCAGTTTTATTTGGAATAATTGCATCTTTGCACCCTATTACGTCTGTTGTTACAACAGGTATTCCAAGTGCAGCTGCCTCCTGTAAACTTCTAGACAAACCCTCTCTATACGATGGCAAACAAACAATTGCTGTCTTTTTGTAAATTTTAAACATATCTTTGACATATCCTAAAAATTCAACATTCTTATTATTTTTAAAACGTATTAGATCATCTTTGGTGTAGCCTGATTGTTTTTTATAGTCTAAGGCACCAGCAACAACAAATCTCCATTTTGGATATTTTTTTTTTAATTTTTGAGATGCAATTACAAATTCGCTTATACCTTTTTCTTTTAGCACTCTTGAAGGCAATAGCACTATTTTATTTTTAATTATATTTATTTTTTTAAATTTACTTAAGTTCACGCCTGAACCTCTCAATAATAAAATTTCTCTACTATTTAAAAAAAATTTCTTTTTCAAAAATTTGTAATCTTGGATATTTTCTACAATTATTTTTTTATTAGGATGTTTTAAAATTATATATCTTAAACAAAAAAAATAAGTTTTTTTTGCTAAAGTTTGCATTAAATTAAGTTTATTTGAAAACATAAATCCCATTCCACTATTAAAAATAATTAATGATTTTGTTTTTAAGAAAAAACTTACAAGACCTCCTAATAAAATACCTTTTGGAGTTGCACAATGAATGATATCCGGATCATACTTTTTGACAGAATAAATTAAGGAAATAAGATTAAAAAATTCTTTTATAACATTTATATTTGATGATGAAAAATTTTTTTGAACAAAAGAAATTTTTTTTTTTTTCAAACTTTTTAATGAATATTTTTTCATCACAAGGCTTGCGGATTTTCCACAAAATAGTTTTACTTTAAATTTTTTTTTAGCTTTAACTGCTATTGGTGATATATGAGAGTCGAAAAAATCAACATGATTAATTATATATGCTATTTTTTTAATTTTGATTGATTGCTTTCTGATATATTTCATATGTTGAATTAATCATTTTATTAAAATTAAATTTTTTTTCTAAACTTTTCTTGGAATTTTTTACAAATTTTTTGGAAATATTTTTATTTTTTATTTTCAATAATTTTGATTTTAATTCTCTTATATTGTTATGTTTAAATAATAGCCCATTCCAATTATTTTTAATAACTTCAGGAATTGCACTAACATTACTAGCGATTATAGGTTTTCCTGCATACATAGCTTCTAATAAAACTAAGCCAAAACCTTCGTACCTAGATGGTAATACAAAAACATTTGATAATTTCAAAATCTTTAAAACATTTTCACTATAATCAATCCAAATAATTTCTTTATCTAATTTAAGATTTTTTGATAACTTTTTTAGTTTTTTTGTTTCAGGACCATTTCCAACCAAAATTAATTTACTGTTGGGGTTAGTTTTTCTAAATTCATAAAAAGCTTTAATTAAAAAATCTAGTGATTTTTGCTTTACATGCCTAGCTATACAGCAAATCAAAAAATGTTTTTTTAAATTTTTAATTTGTAAATATTGTACATTTGTTTTTTTAGATCTTAAATCTGATTTATTTAAACCATAATAAATTACTTTAAGTTTTTTTCTAGGAACTTTTATTTTTTTTAAAAAATATTTTTTAATTTGTTTTGAAATACAAATTATTTTGTCAGCATTTTTAAATATAAAAAAATCTAGTAATTTTCCTTGGATAAAATTATTTTGACCACTTGAGGCCTCAAGAAAAAAACTATCTAAATGTTTTGTAACGATAAATTTAAATTTATTATTGGAAAAAAACTTTATAATAGCTCCAATTAACTCCATCGAAGTTAAATGTGAATGAACAATTTCTGGTTTTTTTTCGCTAATTACCTTATTTATTTTATGTATAGTTAAACATAAATTAATAATATTTGTTAAATTTTCTAAGTTAAATCTAATAACTCTTATACCCTTAGAGACTAATTTTTTTTTCCAATAATCGTTACCTTTTAAGTAAATTACAGTAACCTCATTTTTTTTTATTTGTTCTTTTACTATTGAAGCAAGATGATTCTCTGCACCTCCATTATCTATACTGGTAATTAAATGAAAAATTTTTATAATTTATTTTTTTAATTTGACCTTTATTTTTAGAAGAATTTCTAATTGAATCAATTATGCTGAGAGTATCTATTGAATATTTAATATATTTATTTGTATCAACATAATTTGAGTTAATATAAAATTTAAGCTGATCTATATAACTTTTATTTAAATCAAACTTATTTTTAAATAAAATTTTTTTCTTTTTTTTATTGGAATATTTAGTTACTGAATTTCTTTTAAATTCCCAAAAAAAAGTATCATTTTTTAAATAAACTTTGCAATATCGGATATATTTTTTACTAATAAAATCGAGTTCAACGTAACAATTAAAATTTTTATAACCTAGAATTATGCGAGCATTGTCTTCAACATCTATTTTAAGTTTACTTTTTTTTTCTACAACGGATGATGTCCACAGGGGTCTTCCAAAAATCCATAAAATATAATGAATTTCATGACTTAGCTCTAAAAGAACACCACCACCCATTTTTTTTATAGCCGAAACACTTTTTTTATAATCAATATTATTTCTCCAAAAAGGTAAATAATATCCAGCTTTTACCTCAACTTTATTAATCAAATTATTTTCAAATTTAATTTTTTTAAAATAATTCAAAGATTTTGAGAAAATTAAGTTATATCCAACATATATTTTATATTTAGAATTTCTAATAATTTTATTTAATTCTACTATTTTGCTAGTAGAATTCATCAAGGGTTTCTCAATAAATATATTTGTTTTTTTTTTAGATAAAATTTTAATTAATTTAAAGTGTTCATTAGAAGCAGTACAAATAAAAGAATAATTTATTTTTTTAAAATCAAGCTCATCAATTTTTTTAATATGCTTAAAATTTTTTTCAGTTATTAATTTTGGATTAATTTCTTTTTTTCTAGATAAAATGTAAAAAAATGTATTTTTTTTGAGCCCAATCAGATTTTTGATATGTCTTTTTGCAATGCTGCCAAAGCCTATAATCAGTATATTATTTTGCATGTGACGTATTTTCCAAAATTTTATATTTATGCATATTATAACCAAAGAGTGAAAAAAATATTAATTCTAACCTGTATCTTTGTATTGTCCCATCATTAAATACAGCCAATGAATAAAATAAGAATGAAAAAAATAACACTAGAGACCACAGAAAAAATAA
This sequence comes from uncultured Pelagibacteraceae bacterium, assembly GCA_902593445.1. Taxonomy (GTDB): domain Bacteria; phylum Pseudomonadota; class Alphaproteobacteria; order Pelagibacterales; family Pelagibacteraceae; genus Pelagibacter. The sequence goes on along the minus strand of CACJIJ010000035.1, from coordinate 3,176 downwards.
ATTTTTAGTTTTAATGTTTTTTTCTATAAAAAAATATCTTATAAAAAAAATATATAAAGCAAATGCTTCAATTATAGCAACAAGTTTGATCCAACTTGTTGTAGTAAAAACGGGGGATGTTACAAACATCAAAAAAGATTTTATTGAAATAAAGATGAGGTTTAAATCAAAACTTATTTTTTCATAAGTATGATTAGCAGAAATTCCTTTATATCTTCCAAATTCCTCTGCGTATAATCCCTGTCGCTTTATATTTAGTTCTTGCACAATAAAATCTCCAAAGACAAAAATAATAACTGAAATTAATAATAAGTTAAAAATCAAAAATTTTTTATGACGCATATTTTTGTAAATCATATAAATGTAGAAAAAAATTATCAGAATTATTAAATTTTGATTTTTAATAAAAAATAAAAGTATTAAAAAAGGTAAAAGGAATAAATATTTTTTTTCTAAAAAAAAATATGTCGCCCAAATCATTACAACCAAAATTAAAGTTTCCCTTAAGAATATTGAGCTATAATATGTTAAAGAAGGTGTTAACAACACTAATATAAATAAACTAAGATCAATCTTTTTTTTTTTAAATAAATAAACAGTCGTAAACAGTAAAAAAAATCTATTAAGAAATCCCACGCTTTTAAAAGTTTCTATGCTTATTAAAGGAGATAACGAAAAAATATAACCAGATAATATTAATTTAATCCATCTAAATGGATTAGATGGATCAAAATAATATTGATAAGCAAACTCACCCTCTCTTATCATATTTGTGATGGATAGATATTTAGATTGGTCAGGAGATATCCTCCAATCAAAAAAAAGATTATTAAATAGGAAGGGTGTAGCCATGAAAACACATAAAATAAAAAATAAATTTAAGTTAAATAATTTTTTTTTATAAAAGAAAAAAAATATAAGACATAAGACACTGTAATTGCCTAAATCTAAAATAATTTCAAAGGGGAATTCATATCCTATCCAGTATTTTAACATGTTGAATTAACAATTTTGTTGATTTTATATTATTATAAAATATTTAAATCATATTAATATAAAAATGAAACAAATAAGAAAATATAATATTTTTATACTTTTAGTTATTAATTTTTTAATAGCCGCTTTTTTTTCTTCTATAATTGTAAACTTAACACCTGAGAGAAACATTATTAAACTATCTCTAGATCTGAACCTGGAAAATAAAGAAACAGACTATTTCAAGACTAAAAAATTTTTTCCAACTTTCGAACATCCATTCGAGTTTATGGAAAAACTTGATAAAAAATTACGAGATGATGATGTAATTTATGATTTAAAAAATGAATGTAAAAATCTTAAAAGATTAAAAAAAACTTTACCAATTTCGATTACACAATTGGCCACTAAATTAGATATAACAATTACTTCAGTTGATAAAGATTCATTAGAAAATTGTAGTTCATTTATAGTTGAACAAGTTGGATTATATAATGAGAGAGTTAGAAAAAGATATAAAGAAAATTATTATTTTTTTGAAAAATTAAATACATCCAAAAAAAAAGCAGAAAAAAATACAGATGAAACAATCAATGAACTTTTTTTAATTTATGATGACTTAATTAATGAATACTTAAGTCTAAATTCTGAAACCACAATACCCCTACGTGAAGAACTAACTATGAAAGATATTATATTAATCAGATCTTATATTGAAATGAAACTTTTTTTTGAAACAAAAAAAATGAATCAAAGTCAAAATATTACTATTCCTAAACAAAAAGAATTTTTTGCAGTGATAGAAAATATTGCTCCACTTAAAATTGGAAAAAAAACGAGAAGTGTTTCAAGTCCTCCTGATTTTTATAAAATATTCTTATCTATCTTTGTCTTTGCTACGTTAATTTTACTTATTATAAAGTACCTACCAACTAATTTAAATTTTAAAAAAATATTTAATTAATTCTATCATAAATTTTATTTGCAATATAAAGATCTAATTTATTATCTATGTCTATAGATCTTTCTAAAGGTATTTCAACCATTCCTACTTTCTCTTTATAAATATTTGAAACTTTCATTAAATAACTTGTACTTATTATATAACAAATAGTTGATACATTGAAAATTTTTGGTGCATCTTGTCTTCGAAAAAAATTTTTTTTAATCACAACTTCTACAAATTTTCCTTTTTCTCTGACCATATTAAAATATGGATTATGGTTGGTCTTATATCCAGTTATTACTAAATTAAATTTTTTAGAATTAAATTTTTTAATACATTTATTAATATCATTATGATTTCTTAAAGGTGATGTTGGAGGTAATATAATTAATTTTTTCGGAAAATAAGAATATTTTTTTTTAAAAAACCTCAAAGCATCTTTCCAAACTAAAATTTCTGGTGTGTTATCCTTGGCTAATTTAGCTGATCTTAATATTGTATTAATATTTTGTTTTAGTGATAGATTAATAATTTTTTTATTATCTGAAGATATAAAAATTTCATAGTTTCTTTTGAATTTTTTTGCGATATTAATAGAGTGTAAAACAAGTGGAATTTTTCCAACTTTTTTTAAGTTTTTATTTTTTATACCTTTTGATCCTTTTCTCGCACATATTAAAATTAGATCTTTTTTTTTCTCTTTTGTTTTTCTATTTATATTTCTCATTAATTATTTAAAACTTTAAACGCATATTTTGCTTTAAGCTTAATAAAAAAACTCAAATATTTCACATAATATAAATATTTTATTTTTTCCATTTAGCCTTGATTCTACGATTTCTCAAAAAATTTCTATTTGTAAAGCCAACATTATTTATCTAATTAAACTTATCCATACATGAAAAATTAAGACATTCCATATAATTTGAATATTTTTATTATCCCCATTAAGCATAGGAACTACTAAATCTTCATAAAAATTTTCTTTAATAAAGCCGTATTTTTTCAAATTTTTTTTAGACAAAAAATACGAAACCTCAGATAAAAAGTTCTCTCTCATAAACAAACTAATAGGCATATTAAAACCTTTTTTTTTACTATTTAAAACTTTTATCGGGATTTTTGTTTTTGCTAATTCTTTTACTAGATATTTATAATCTTTCTCATTTGTTCTTTGCTTCTTTAATGAATAAACAAAATTAAACAAATCTTTATCAAGAAACGGTGCTCTGACTTCAACTGAATTTCTCATAGA
>CACJIJ010000034.1 GCA_902593445.1 uncultured Pelagibacteraceae bacterium | reverse complement strand
TAATTGAACCAGGGCATACTGCATTAACTCTTATATTGTATTTTCCAAGTTCCATTGCGAGAGTTTTGGTAATTCCAATAATTGCCCATTTACTTGCTGCGTAAGGTGATCTTAAAGGAAAACCAAGTATTCCAGCAGTTGATGAAATATTTATTATTGATCCATTTCTAGACTTTTTAATTAAAGGTATAGCCTTCTTAGTGAAATAAAAATGACTATTAACATCTATCTGAATAGTTCTTTCCCAATCTTTAGACTTTAGTTTTTCTAGTGATCCAGTTGGTCCAGCGACTCCAACATTATTTATTAAAGCATCAATTTTTTTTGTTTTTCTATTTATTTTTTTAAATAAATCCAGTACTTGGCTTTCGTCAGAGGCATCACAATTATATTTAAACAGCCTCTTATTTATAAGAGGATGTTTGTTTAATTTATTTAGGGACTTATTATCAATATCGCAAAGATAAACGTATGCTCCACGTGAAAGACAAACCTTAGCTGTTGCTAAACCTATTCCAGATGCACCTGCAGAAATTATAATTTTTTTATTTTTTAATGATTTGTTAACCATTAATTATGATTTTGTTAATGATGTCTGCAATTCTTTATTAGATATATACCCTTTAACATTTCCATTTTTGTCAACCACCTCACAATTAGAATTCGAGCATACAATTTGAGGTAAAAACTCCTCAATAAATTGATCTTCATTAACTTTTATTAAGTTAGATTTATCTATATCGTTAGACTCATTAACACTCTTCATTATAATTTTAGCTTTAATTACTTTTGCTCTGTTAACATCTTTTACAAATGCCTTAACATAATCATCAGCTGGATTCATTATAATGTCTACTGGTGTTCCAACTTGAACAAGTTTACCAGCATTTAATATTCCAATGTGATCACCAAGTCTTAAAGACTCATCTAAATCATGAGTAATAAATACGATTGTTTTTTTTAATTCTGATTGAAGATCTAGCAGTTGTTTTTGCATATCACTTCTAATTAAAGGATCTAAAGCACTAAAAGCTTCATCCATTAACATGATATCACTATCAGTAGCAAGTGCTCTTGCTAAACCAACTCTTTGTTGCATCCCCCCTGATAATTGATTTGGAAATTGATTTTCAAACCCTGTTAAACCAACAGCATCAATTTTTTCCATCGCTACACTATGCCTTTCCTCTTCTGCTTTTCCTTGCATTTCCAACCCATAGCCTACGTTCTGTAAAACAGTTTTATGCGGGAACAAACCAAATCTCTGAAATACCATACTCATTTTATGTCTTCTAAATTCAATTAGTTGCTCTTTATTTAATGACATTACATTTGTCCCTTCTACTAAAATTTCTCCGTCAGTGGGATCGATTAATCTATTTAAATGCCTAATTAGAGTTGATTTTCCAGATCCTGACAAACCCATACAAACAAAAGTTTCTCCTTCTTCTATTTTTAATGAAACATTATCGAGACCAACCGTATGACCAGTTTGTTCTAAAACTTCTTCTTTGCTCGCTCCATCTTTTACCATTGGCATTACAGATTGAGGATTGTTACCGAAAATTTTATAAACATTATTAATCTCAATTTTAGACATTATTTACCTTTCTTTGTATTTGGTGCTGTTCTTTCTTGAAGAGTTTCTCCGTAAGATTGAGTTATCCTATCAAGAACTATTGCCAAAAGCACAATTGCGATCCCTGCTTCAGCAGCTCTCCCTACATTTAATTGTTGAAGTCCAAGTAAAACTTCATCTCCTAAGCCTCTAGTACCTATCATCGATGCAATAACAACCATCGCTAATGCCATCATTGTACACTGATTAATTCCTTGCATAATATTTGGCAAAGCTAATGGCATTTGTACACCCCAAAGCTTTTGTTTTTTACTTGCACCAAATGCATCTGCAGCTTCAATAACCTCAGTATCAACAAGCCTAATTCCTAAATCTGTTAGTCTAACTAAAGGAGGCACCGCATAAATAAATGTGGCTATAATTGCTGGAACAGCACCTAAGCCAAATAACATAATACCTGGAATTAGGTAACAGAAACTTGGAATAGTTTGCATTAAATCTAAAACTGGCAAAATTACATTTCTTGTTCTTACACTTCTTGCCATTGCTATCCCTAATGGAATGCCTGCAACAATACAAAGAAATATTCCAATTAACATTATCGCAGTTGTTTCAATTGCTTTTTGCCAAAATATTGGGTGAAGAAAACCTATAAAAAAAGTACAAAATCCTACAAATACTGTTGTTCCAACTTTTCTACCACTTGCAAAATAAGTTAGAACCACCACACCAAGTATAACCAATGGCCATGGAGCTTGAATTAAAAAGTTTTTTACAAGCATTAACATATAAAGAAGAACATTGTTAATAGCTTCAAAAATGTATCCATATTTTTCGTTAAGTGCTTTAAAACCAACGTTGATCCAATTCATTAATGGTAAATCTAACCACTTTGGCCATTTACCTCCTAACCAAGAAAAATCATTTAATAATTCTCCAATATTATCTGGTTTTCTTTTTGACTGAGAATAGCTAGTTATTAACAACCACACAAAAACAACCAATAAACCAATATTAAAAATTATTTTTTTATTTTTCTTTAATGCTTCCATAATTTAAATTTAGTTAAAGAAAGAGCCCCGAAGGGCTCTTTCATAAATTATTTAATATATTGGATTATAGAGCGGCGCTAACTTTTTTAGCAACGTCTGCAGGCACCCAATCTTTCCACATGCTTTCATTTTTTAAGAAGTGCATCGCGGTAAGTTCCATATCACCATCTGACTCATCTTCGTAAAAAGCTAACATTTTGTTAACTGTAGCTGTTGGAATAGTATATTTCTTTAAGAAATCAGTTTCTTTAGGATTAGCTTTCGCCCAATCAGTTAAAACAGATTTTGTCAAAGCCATATCTCTATATTCACATGCACAGCTTTTCTTGTAAGCATCTGGTCCGTTTGCTTTAATATCTTCAACAACTGCGGACATAGAGTTCCAACAATCAGAATCAAATTTTGGTTCTGTAAGTCTAACAAGGTCAACTTTACCCATTAAACCAGTTGGTGCCCAGTAATATGTAAAGATTGGTTTTTTCTTGGCAAAAGCTCCTGCAATAGCAGCATCTAATGCTCCACCTGAACCTGGGTCAAAGTTAGTATAGTATTTGTCTAAACCATATTCTATTTGCTTAACCAAGTTTACAGTATAACAAGTCCAACCAGATATACAGCTAGTCATTCTTCCTTTTGAAGGATCTTCTGGATCTTTAAATAAAGCTGCAATTTTTGGATCTTTCATATCATCAACTGATTTCAAATTGTATTTATCAGCTGTTGTTTTATCTACATAGAATGCTTGTTGAGAGTCTGGTGTGTTAACTCCAATATTAATAATAGTACCAGCCTTTTCATGTGGCTCGTAATTAGCAATAATGTTGTCATACCAAACTTCAGTAATAACATCTAATTGACCGTCGTAATGAGCAGCCATTATTGGGGTAGTACTTCCTTTAGTTACAGAAACTTCACACCCATATCCTTTTTCAAGGATGAAGGTAGTGATAGCTGTGTGGATGTTAGCACTGCTCCAGTCAAAATCTCCCAATCTTGCCTTACAATCACCAGCGTTTGCATTACTTACAATCAAAGATGACAGAAGGAAAATTGAGATTGTTAATCTCTTTAAAAACTTCATTAAATTATCTCCTTAAGGTTAAGTTTTAATACCGAGATTTAATAATGAATGTAGATAAAAAACAAGCTTTGAATTATTAATACAACTATTAATTGAGTTGATTTGATTACTCTTTTATATAAAAATTAAGTGTGAGCTCAATTTCTAAACTAGAAAAAAATTCAACATATTTAAAAGTTATTTGGAATGATGGTGAAGAAAGTAAGTTTAATTATCTTTGGTTAAGAGATAATTGTCCAACTGCTCATGATAAAGATTCAAGACATAGAATGTTTAATATTTTGGAAGTCTCACAAAATATTAATCCCACTAAATATTCAATAGGTTCAGATGGAAAATTAGAAATTGAATGGAGCGAAGGGGATCATACAAGTTATTACGATCCTAAATGGTTAAGAGAAAACTGTTATACTTTAAAAAATAAGCAAAAGTATGTCTCACCTTATAAACTTTGGGATAATTCACTAGAAAAAAACTTAGAATCTATTCAAATTGATCATGATGAAATTGTAAATTCTGATAAAGGATTGATTAAATGGTTAGAGCTTTTACATTATACTGGTATAGCCATTGTTAAAAATGCTCCAATTGAAAAAAATTCTGCATTAAAAGTTTTAAACCGTATAAGTCATACTCGAGAAACTTTTTTTAAAACACCTTTTGAAGTAGTTAATATTCCAAAACCAAATAATTCTGCATATACAGCGCATGCTTTAAGAAATCATATGGATTTGCCTTGGTTTGAAAATCCTCCTGGTTATCAATTTTTACATTGTTTAATAAATTCAGCGAAGGGTGGCGATTCATCAGCTGTAGATGCATTTGCTGTGGCAGATTATTTAAAAAATAACGAAAAAGATACTTTTGATATATTGGTAAATACTCCACTTAAATTTAGAGATAAAGACTATACCCAAGAAGCAGTTAGAAGTGTTTATGGCACAGCAATATCACTCACTAAAGACGGAGATTACAACGATATTCGTTATAGTATTGCAACATTAGATGCTCTTGATTGTCATCCAGATATAATGGATTCAGTTTATAAAGCCCATCATCGATTTGGAAATTTATTACATGATGCTAAATTTCAAATTAATTTTAGACTAGAGCCAGGAGATATTTTTTCATTTAACAATAGAAGATTGCTTCATGGAAGAACAGAGTTTGATCCTAATTCTGGTCATAGACATCTCCAAGGATATTACATGGATAGAGATGAAATAATTGGAAGGTTAAAATTTCTTAAAAGTTATTAACAGATACAACCTGATTTAGAAAAATAATTTATTTTAATATTTAAGTAATTTTAATTTAACGTTATCTTAACATTTATATTTTACTTTATTGTAAATACATAAATTAAAAAGAGAGGGAAAAAATGAAAAAAATACTTAGTATTTTAACAATTCTATTTACATTCTCTTTTACATCGCACAGCTACTCAAAGACAGAAATTCATTGGTGGTATGGAAACAGTGGTTTTCTTGGTGATGTAATTATTGAAATTGCAAATAGATTTAACGCTTCACAAGATCAATATACGGTCATTCCTACAGGTAAAGGAAGTTATGAAGATAACATGGCAGCAACTATTGCTGCATTTAGAGCAGGAGACCAACCACACTATTCACAGGTTTACGATGCTGGTGCTGCGATAATGGTAGCGCAAGTTAAAAATGGTGTTGTCATTGGTTTTGAAGAAATGGCAGAGAAATATGGAATTAAAGTCGACGCAGACAATTATATTCCAGGAATTAAAAATTTCTATGCTGACTCTGATGGAAAAATGATTGGTGTTCCTTTTAATAGTTCAACTTGTTTAATGTACGCAAACATGGACATATTGAAAAAAGTAGGAATTGAATCTGTTCCAAAAACTTATGAAGAGTTTGAGGCTATGGCTCCAAAAATTAAAGCTGCTGGATATATTCCTTTAGTTCAAAGTCACTTTCCTTGGATATGGACAGAAAATTTCTTTTCAAGACACAATCTACTTATGACTGATGGAAACAATGGTTACGATGCTGTTCCAACAAAAACTTTATTTGCTGAAACAGATGCATTTGTAATGCATTGGAAAAAAGTTAAGGAATGGTATGAAAAAGGCTTTTATGGTTATAAAGGAAGAGCATGGGGAGATAACCAAGCTCCATTTATAGCTGGTGAAGCTGCGTTTTGGTTTGGTTCAGCTGCATCGTTTGGTGGAATGAAAGGTGTTGTACCTAACTTTACAGTAAATCATATTCCTTACTGGGATTCTGTAACAGGCGGTAAAGAGTACCCAACTTTTATAGGTGGTGCTGCTAACTGGATATTAAATGGTCATACAGAAGAAGAGTACAAAGGACTTGCTAAATTTATAGAATTTATGGGTTCTCCAGAGATGGATCTGTATTATCATAATATGACTGGTTACTCTGCGGTAACTAAAGGTGGTATAGCGTTAGCTGAAACTATAAACTTCTATAGAGCTTCTCCATATCATAAAGCAGTTGGTGAACAATTAAGCTTAGAAGGTTCGACTATTCCTGGTGGATATAGAGCTGGTAACTGGCCACAAATTCGTGAAGTAATTTACGAAAATGTTGAGCCAATGTTAAACGGCAAAATATCAATCGAAAAAGGATTGAAGAACATGGATAAAGGTGCAGCTAAATTGTTAAAACAATTTGCTAAAACTTTATAATTAATAATTTAAATAAGGAGGGTATTGATTTACCCTCCTTATTTTTTATTTTATTTATATGAAAAAAGTCCAATTTAAATCTAGCTATTCACAATATTTATTCTTAGCACCACAGTTAGGAATTTTATTAATTTTTTTATATTGGCCAATCATACAAACTTTTAGAGATGCATTTACAATGCAAGATGCTTTTGGATTTGGAGCGACGTTTGTATGGTTTGATAATTTTTTATTTATTTTTGATGATCCAGCTTATTTCATAGCTTTCAAATTTACTATTATTTATAGTTTTGTAATTACATTAATTACAGGCTCAATTGGATTATTGCTTGCCGTTCAGGCCAATAATGTAATGCATGGTAAAAGTACTTACAAAACACTTTTGATTTGGCCTTATGCAATCGCGCCTGCGGTTGTGGGTGTGATGGCAAATTATTTTTTTAGTGAAAGATTTGGGCTTCTTTATCATTTATTTCACGAACTTTGGGGATTCAATTGGTACGAGAGTGTTTTTGACTCATATATTTATGTAATAATAGCGGGTTCTTGGAAGCAAATCAGTGCTAATTTCATTTTCTTCTTGGCAGGTCTTCAAGCTATACAAAAATCTGTAATTGAAGCATCCATGATTGACTGTAAAAATAGTTTTAGAAGATTTTGGACAATTACATTTCCATTATTAATGCCAACTACATTCTTTTTAATAATTATTAATATAACCTATGCTTTCTTTGATACATTTGGAATTATAGATACCACAACAATAGGTGCTCCTTCAGGTGAAACAAGAACTTTAGTTTATAAAGCCTACATGGATGGATTTAGAGGACTAGATTTAGGAAGTGCAGGAGCTCAATCAATAATGATGATGTTGATTGTGTTAGTAATTACAATTTTTCAATTTAGATATATCGAAGGGAAAATACATTATAATTAATGACTAGATTTATCACATCAAGTTTTGCACATTTAATTTTACTCATTGGAATACTTGTAATGGTAGTTCCTGTATGGATGATTTTTGCTAGCTCAACACACTCAAGTTCAATGATTAATATGAATGGTCTTCAAATGTTATTAGGGGATAGCTTTTACGAGAACTACTTACGGGTTTTATTATATCAGGGTGGTTTTTTTAAAGAGATAACAGCATTAAAAATGTTTTTTAATAGTTTTATCATGGCTACAGGAGTTGCAATATTATCTGTCGTTACATCTTTAATGGCCGCATATGCTTTGGTTTATTATAGAATAAAACATGCAACATTATTGTTTTGGATAATATTCATTACAATTTTAGTTCCATTAGAGTTAAGAATTTTTCCTACTTATTCAGTAATGGCTGAACTTAATCTAGTGAATTCTTACTTTGGATTAATAGTTCCTATTTCAGCCTCAGCTATAGCAACCTTATTCTTTCGACAATTTTATAAAACTGTTCCAGATGAATTACTTGAGTCTGCAAAACTTGATGGAGCAAATACTTGGAGATTTTTTGTTGATTTTTTAATTCCTTTGTCAAAAACAATGATTGTAGCGATGTTGATATTTATGTTTGTTTTTGGTTACAACCAGTATTTATGGCCACTATTGGTAACAACTTCAGAACAATATTGGACAGTGGTTATGGGACTAAAAATGATGTCAGGTTCAATTGTTCATCGTTTTGCTTTCGTGATGATGTCTATGGTTCCACCAATTTTAATTATAATTTTGTTACAGAAACATTTTATTAAGGGGGTTTTTCAAGATAAATGAAAATTAAACCACTTCAAATAATTGCTCATATTATTTTAATACTAGGAGTCTTGTTAATGGTAGTACCTATTTGGATATCTTT
>CACJIJ010000033.1 GCA_902593445.1 uncultured Pelagibacteraceae bacterium | reverse complement strand
GGGCCATCTTCAATTGCTCTATCTAATTCTTCCGTAGTTGCATATCCCTCATTAATAATATGTAGCCCTTCTCTCCATAAAGCTTCTTGTAATCTGTCAGACAAATATCCAGGTAATTCATTTTTAACCATAATTGGATTCATAGAAATTGATTTGTAAAATTTTTTAGCCAAATTTAAATTTTTTTTTGAAGTTCTTTTACCTGGAACAATTTCTACAGCAGGCAATAAATAAACAGGATTGAACGGATGTCCAATTATTCCCCTCTCTGGATTTTTACATTTTGAATAAATTCTAGTTGGCAACAAACCCGATGAGCTTGAAGCAATTATTGAATTAGATTTTGCGTATTTTCCAATAGTGCTAATCAATTTAGTTTTTAAAGAATAATTTTCAGTTGCACACTCCTGAATAAAATCTGCATTTTTTAATGTTTGTTCTATTGAGGTAAAAAAATGAAAATTCTTAAGATTTAATTTTTTTTTATTAAATAGTTTTTTTACGAATGGCCAAGTTCTTTTTATTTCAGATAATAAATTTTTTTTTAACTTAATATCTTTATCAAATGCATAAACAATTTTGCTATGAGCCAAGCAACGTATGATCCACCCTGCTCCGATTACACCTGTTCCAATAACAGCAACTTTTTTAATATTTTGCATTACTTGTGTTTAACAAGTTTTAACTTCTCTCTTGTTTCTGCAGGTGTCATTGTTGATACACCTAGATCTTCAACAATTCTAATTGCCTTTTCAACTAATTGGGCATTTGTTGCCAGTTTTCCTTTAGATAAATACAAATTATCTTCTAAACCCACTCTAGGATTACCACCCATAATTACTGTTTGTGCTACAAATGGCATCTCATTTTTTGAAATTGCAAAGCCTGACCACACGCCTTCTTTTGGCATAATATCTTTCATAGCTTGCATTGCTAATGGAGTAGCTGGTGCTCCCCAAGGAATTCCTAAACACATTTGAAACATAGGCGGATCATCCAATAATCCTTCTTTATATAGCTGTGCACCAAACCACATATTGCCTAAATCAAACGCCTCGATTTCAGGTTTTACTTTAATTTCTTTCAATCTTTTTGCAGCTTTTCTTAAATCGTTTGGAGTATTAACGGTTATAACTGAACTATCACCAAAATTTAAAGTTCCACAATCTAAAGTACAAATCTCTGGTAAAAATTGCTCAGCGTTTGCAATTCTTTCCATAACATTTGCCATATCAGTCATTGGTCCAAACTCTAATGGGTCTTTGCCTTGACCAATATCTAAATCTCCACCCATACCAGTTGTTAGATTCAAAATCACATCTGTATCACTTGAACGGACTCTATCTACAACCTCTTTATATAACTCTAATCTTCTACTTGGAGTTCCGTCTTCCTCCCTCACATGAATATGAGCAATAGCAGCTCCAGCTTTTGCGGCTTCAATTGATGCTTTAGCAATTTGTTCTGGTGTTTTTGGTAAATCTGGATGCTTACTTGCGGTATCTCCTGACCCCGTCACAGCACATGATATGAATACCTTGTTGTTCATTTTAAGTAAGATTTATACTATTATAAAAAGGACGAGGGAATAAAAAAATGTCTTTTCACATATCAAACCAAACAATCAAAAAAGAATGGACTGATTATAATAATCATATGAACATGGCTTACTATGTCTTGGTTTTTGATCAGACTTGGGAGATCATTCTAGAAAAATTTAAGATGGGTGAAAAATCTGCAAAGGATACCCAAAGAAGTACCATGGTTGTTGAAACACGTACTACATATGATGGTGAAGTTAAAGAGGGAGATGAAGTTGAAATTGTTTTAAGCTTCTTTGATCATGATAGAAAGAGATTACATTTCAAGATGGAAATGATTGAAAAATCATCAAAAAAATTATCAGCAACTATTGAAATGTTAGCGCTTTATATTGATCTTAGTAAAAGAAAAGTTACAGAATTTGAAGATGAAAAAATTAAAATTATGGATGACTTTATAAATGAAAATAAAAATGAATTTAATTCTGACAATTTATCCATTATAGGAAAACTTAAAAAATGATTGATGTAAAATTATTATCAGGAGCATTAGGTGCTGAAATAAGTGGAATTGACTTGACTGACGTTTCAGATAAAAATTTTAAAAAAATAAATAACCTATTATTAGAACACAAAGTTATATTTTTTCGAGATCAACCTTTGACGTCTGAACAACATGTTGCTCTAGCTTCAAAGTTTGGACCATTAGAAACACATGCTTATGTAAGAGGTCTAAGTGAATTCCCTGAAATAATAAGAATAATAAAAAAGCCTGAAGAAAAAACACAATGGGGTGAAGGTTGGCATTCAGATGTTAGCTATAACGAAAAACCAACTAAAGCTGTAATTTTAAAATCAATTAAAATTCCACCAGTTGGAGGAGATACTGTTTTCTCGAACATGGAACTTGCATGGGAGACCCTAGAAGAAGAGATAAAAAATAAAATCAAAAATAAAAAAGCAGTTCATTCCTCACTAGGAGGTGGGTTTTTCCTTGATAAATATAAAGCAATGCAAAGTAATGGAAATATGGATGAATACTCAAACACTCATCCAATTTTAAGAACTCATCCTGAAACAGGTAAAAAAATTCTTTTTGTAAATTGGACTTACACAAAAGAAATTGTCGGTATAGACAAAGAAGATAGTAAAGAGATATTAAATTATTTATTTGAACATCAAGCAAGATTAGATCTTACTTGTAGATTTAAATGGACCGAAAATGCAATAGCTATTTGGGATAATAGAAGTGTTCAGCATTATGCTATTGCTGATTTTTATCCAAATAAAGGGCTTGGTTTTGAAAGAATAATGGATCGTATAGCTGTTGAAGGGGATCATCCGCAATAATAAATGAAGATAATTTATAAAATCATTTCAAATTTTATAAATAATAAATCTTTATACATTGGTGAGAAAGTAACTATGTCAGAGCATATGATTCAGTCTGCCATGCTAGCTGAAAAGGCTAAATGTAATGATGATTTAATTTGTGCATGTTTGCTTCATGATTATGGTCATTTTCTTTTAGAAGATCCTGATGAATTAGTTAAAAATAAATTAGATGGAGAGCACGAAAATATTGGATATCAGTATCTAAAAAAATTTTTTGGACAAAAAGTTGTTGAGCCAATTAAATATCATGTTTTAGCTAAACGTTATTTAGCTAGAGATAAAAAATATTTTGATTTTTTATCAGATGCGTCAAAAATAAGCCTAAAGTTACAAGGCGGAGTTTTAAATGATAAAGAAAGTAAAAAGTTTGAGAATAAATCTTACTTTAAGCCATCAATTCTACTCCGAAAATTTGACGAAGCCGCAAAAAGAACTGACATTAAAATGAAATCTATTCATGACTATGAAAAGTTGTTAAGTTCGAAACTTATATGAATTTTGATTATTTAATAATTGGCGCTGGAAGTGCAGGCTGTGTAATTGCAAACCGATTGACAGAAAATGATCAAAACAATGTAGCAATATTTGAAGCTGGAAAACCCAGTGATATCTGGAAAGTTAACATGCCACTTGCGATTTTATACACAATGCATGATCCAAAATATAACTACAAATATTATTCAGAACCAGAACCTCATCTACATAACAGAAGATTGTTTTGTCCAAGGGGAAAAATGATTGGTGGATGCTCTGCTCATAATGGAATGGTATTTGTCAGAGGAAATCCAAATGATTATCAAAGATGGGCATCTATTGGTTTGGAAGATTGGTCTTATGAAAAAGTTCTTCCCTATTTCAAAAAAATTGAAACATGGTCGGAAGGAGAAAATGAATATCGAGGTGGCAATGGAATACTACCAGTAAATCAATCTAAAAATAAAAATCCTTTATTCAAAGCGTTTGTCGACTCAGCTGGTGAAGCTGGTTACAAAATAAATAATGACATGAATGGTAAAGAACAAGAAGGTTTTGGAATGTATGATGTTACTATTCACAAAGGTGAACGAGCTAGCGTATCAAAATATTATTTAAATCCTGCCAAAAAAAGAAAAAACCTTAAAGTATTCACTGAAGCTTTTGTTGAGAGAATAATATTTGATGGAAAAAAAGCAATTGGAATTGAAGTAAAAATAAAAAATAAAGTCGAAAAGATTTATGCCAATAAAGAAGTAATTTTAAGTGGAGGTGCAATTAATTCACCGCAATTACTAATGCTTTCTGGAATTGGTCCAAGCCAGCACCTAAAAGATAAAGGAATTGATGTTGTTCACAACTTGGAGGGAGTTGGGAAAAACTTGCAAGATCACTTAGAAACTTATGTTCAGCAAGAATGTAAAACTAAAGATACCTTATATTCATATGTTAATAAGCTTAATATGATAAGGATTGGTATTCAGTGGTTTTTAAATAGAAGTGGTCCCTGCTCTACTTCTTTCTTAGAAGCTGGGGGTTTTTGTAAATCATCTCCAGAAAGAGAGTATCCTAATATTCAATTTCATTTTTTTCCTGCTTTCGTAATTGATCATGGATTAGTTGATCCAGATAGGCATGGTTACCAATTACATGCTAGCCCAAACCATCCAAAAAGTAGAGGTCATATAACTTTAAACAGCTCAAACCCTTATGATTATCCAAAAATACAATTTAATTATCTAGAACATGAAGATGATCTAAAGCAAACAATAGAATGTATTCATGTAGCTAGAAAAATTT
Organism: uncultured Pelagibacteraceae bacterium; assembly: GCA_902593445.1. GTDB lineage: Bacteria > Pseudomonadota > Alphaproteobacteria > Pelagibacterales > Pelagibacteraceae > Pelagibacter. The sequence goes on along the minus strand of CACJIJ010000033.1, from coordinate 4,730 downwards.
TGGGACAAGATTCCTTAAAACCATATGCAGGAAATGAGATTGGACCAGGAGAACACGCTCAAACTAATGAAGTATTTGAGGAATATATTCGTTCAAAAGCAGAGACAGCATATCACCCATCTTGTACTTTAAAAATGGGAGTAGATAATATGGCTGTAGTTGACCAAAAACTAAAAGTTCATGGTATACAAAACTTAAGAGTAGTTGATGCTTCTGTAATGCCAGAAATTACAAGTGGAAATCTAAATGCTCCAACTTTAATGATTGCCGAAAGAGCATCGGAATTTATTTTAAATTCTTAATATTGAAATTTATTGAAATTAACTTCTATTTAAATTAATCATCTACATAGAATGAAAAAGACAATTGTTCAAAGTTGGAATGAATGGGATCCTTTAAAACATGTAATAGTTGGACGGGCTGATAATTGTTGTATTCCTGCACCTGAACCAGCTGTTGATTGTAAGATTCCACCTGACTCTGTGATGAAAGGTAAACACGGACGACGAACACAAGACTCTATAGATAGAGCTAATGAACTATTAGACAAATTTGTTAAAACGCTTGAAGGAAGAGGTATAAGAGTTGATAGACCTACTCCACTCAAATTTGATGAAAAAATTGCTACTCCTGATTGGGAAGTAGAACATATGTTTGGGTGTATGCCGTCTAGAGACGTTATAATTACAGTTGGAAAAGAAATGCTGGAAGCTACCATGAGTTTTAGATGTAGATGGTTTGAGTATTTGGCCTATAGACCGTTATTACAAAAGTACTTTGTTGAGGATCCAGGCATGAGACACGAAACAGCACCTAAGCCTAGATTGACTGATGCTGATTATCATATGAATTATTTATCTGAAGATGTGAGTATAGATCAAAGATTACAGTGGGCAGAGAAAAAATATTTTGTTACAACTGAAGAGGAACCACTTTTTGATGCTGCAGATATTTTAAGATTTGGGAAGGATTTAATTGTTCAACATGGATTTACAACTAATCTAAAAGGAATTGACTGGTTAAAAAGACATTTTCCAGATCATAGGATCCATACAGTGAATTTTCCAGGAGATCCCTACCCAATTCATATAGATGCAACTTTTACACCTATAAAACCTGGGTTAATTTTGAATAATCCGGTTAGAAAACTTCCAAAAGAACAAAGGAAACTTTTTGAGGATAATGGTTGGGAAATTGTTTATGCAGCGCAACCAGCTCATAATTCACCTCCAGATCTAAGTTATTACTCTGTATGGTTATCAATGAACGTTTTAGTTTTAGACCCAAAAACAGTATGTGTAGAAAAGACAGAAGTTTATCAAGCTGAACAATTGGATAAGCTTGGAATGGAAGTAATTCCAATAGATTTTAGAGAAGTCTATGCTTTTGGTGGTAGTTTACATTGCAGTACAACTGATGTTTTCAGAGATGGTGATCTTCAGAACTATTTTCCAAAACAATAAATTCGTTGTAAACTAATTAATGTCCGCCCCTAATAATAACCCTAAAGGGATAGTATTCATACTAATAGCCATGATGGTTTTTTCTGTCCAGGATGGAATTATGAAACATATTTATAATTTTGTTTCACTTTATGAAATTTACTTAATTAGAACAGTAATAAGTTTTATGCTTATTTTAATGTTTTTAATAATTACAAAACAACCAATAGTATTTAAAACCCAATATCCTCTTTTAACTATTACGCGTGTTATACTTTTTTTCTTTGGTTTTAGTTCTTTTTATGTTTCTTTGACCGTGTTACCGCTTGGTACTGCTACTGCTTTATTTTTTGTTACTCCCTTTTTAATTACAATATTCGCTCATTTTTTTTTAAAAGAAGAAATAGGATTAAGAAGATGGTCTGCTATAGTTGTTGGATTTATTGGAGTTTATATAACATTAAATCCTGATTTTAGTAATTTTAACTATTTAAGTTTACTGCCTATTTTATGTGCGCTTTGTTACTCATTATCTATGATAATAATAAAAAAAACATCTGATAAGGATAGTGTTTATACACAAACATTTACATTTTATATTGGTGCAATAATTATTAGCATAATTTTTTATTTTATTATCGGTGATGGTCAATATAACATCTCGGATCATCCAGCTTCACAATTTATATTTAGGGAATGGTTTATTGATTTTAATTCTAATATTCTATTAATGATTGCAACAGGAGTGACTGCTACGCTTGCTTTTCTTTTTTTATTTAAAGCTTACAGTATAGCTTCTCCAGCTGTTGTTTCGCCTTTCGAATATTCAATATTATTTTGGTCACCACTTATAGGATGGTTATATTTTGATGAAATACCTTCATTAAATACAGTGATTGGAATTTTAATTATAGTATCAAGTGGTGTTTATATTTTTATTCGTGAAAAGGCACAAAATCAATCTATTGCTACAGAAAAACCACTTAGATAAATGGCAAAAGATAATAATTCTAAAGGTATTATTTTAATAATCATTGCAATGACATTATTTGCGATGCAGGACTCTTTAATTAAATATATTTTTGAGAAAGCCTCTCTTTATGAAATCTTTTTTGGAAGATATTTTGTTGCAGCTATTTTACTTTTTAGTTACATAAAATTTAGAAAACAGAAAGTTTCACTAAAAACTTACTATCCTGTTTGGACAATTATTAGAGTGGTTCTTCACTTTTTAGCGTTTTCAGCTTTCTTTATTTCTCTTACTTACATGCCACTAGCAACTGCAAATGCGTTGTTTTTTTCTTGTCCTTTTTTTGTATCTATTTTTGCTAAATTTTTTTTGAAAGAATTTATTGGAATAAGAAGATGGTCAGCAATTGTCTTTGGTTTTATAGGAGTTTTTATTGTACTAGACCCAAACTTTTCTGACTTTGAATATAAAAGTTTACTCCCAGTAGTATGTGCATTCTTTTATGCTGCATCCATGACTATAACAAAATACACATCTGATAAAGATGATGTAAACACTCAATTATTTTATTTTTATTTAATAGCTCTAATTTTATGTGGTCTTATTTATTTGTTTATGGGAAACGGACAATTGAATAACCCAGACTTTGATCCAACTACTCAATTTATTTTTAGAGAATGGTTTTCAAACATTGAATATACGTGGAAATTTATCTTGTTTTTCGGTTTTGTCGCATCAATTGCTTTTCTATGTATATTTTCAGCTTACATAGTCGCTTCACCTTCTGTGGTTTCCCTGTTTGAATATTCATTAATTATAATGTCTATGATACCTGGGTATTTTTTATTTAATGAAATTCCATCAGGAAGAACATTTTTTGGAGTAGCTTGTATTATAGCTGCAGGGATTTATATTTATTTAAGAGAAAAAGCTAGAGATCAATATATTGCTACAGAAACACCTGTAAGAAGATGACAAAAAATTATATCCCAACAATTAATATATCCTCACTAATTAAAAACAATTTTGAAACACAAAGAGCATTAAAAACAATTAAAGAAATTGAAAAAGCGTGTGTAAATGTAGGTTTTTTTCAAGTTACGGGACACGGGCTTAATTTAAGAAAAATAAAAAAAATATGTGATGTTGGAAATAAATTTTTTAATTTATCTGATAATAAAAAAAGAAAATTGTCACCAAAAAAATGGAATAAAAAAAATAAAAATCTTTACCGAGGATATTTTCCTAATGATGTAAATGGAAAAGAAGGTTTGGATATAGGTGATTTAAAAGTAACCAAAACATATTCCTCTAAATTAAAAAACCAATACATTGAACACTTAAATCTAAATAAATGTTTTAACAAAGCTTCTGTTAATGACTTAAATAAATATTTTGATAGCATTTATAGTTTAAGTGAAACGTTGTTTAAAAGTGTTATTAAATTAAATAAAAAAAATCCAAACATATCAAGCAAAGCTTTTTCAAGATTAAAAACACTAAGCACTTTAAGATTTAATTATTATCCCAAACAAACAAAACCTGTAGAAGTATCAAAACAAGATGGAGTGGCCCTTGGATGCGAAACGCATGTTGATAGTGGAGTATTTACAGTTTTATATCAAGATAGAAAAGGTGGTCTTCAAGTTCAAAATAGAAAAACAAAGAAGTGGTACGATGTACCTTTTAATAAAAAGGCTTTAGTGGTGAATACTGGTCGAGCTTTAGAATTTTTAAGCAAAGGCAAGTTTAAAGCAACAAATCACAGAGTATTGTGGAATAAAAGTAAGAGACTCTCAATTCCTTTCTTCTTTGAGCCATCTTACGACTTCAAAATGAATAAATCTTTCCTAAACTCAACAAAATATTCAAACTCTGGTCAGATTTATGAAAAATTTTTAAATCAATCTTTAAAGAAATTTGTTGAATATCAAAGATAAAATACTTTAAGTCATTGAAAATTTATAATTACATTTTATAAACAATTCATTATTTAAATGTATAAAGTATTTGATTTATTTATCATAGGTGGCGGTATAAACGGCGCAGGTATAGCAAGAGATGCTGCGGGGAGAGGTTTATCTGTTTGTCTAGCTGACAAAGGTGAGATTGGAGGAGCAACATCATCTTGGTCTACAAAATTAATACATGGTGGTCTTCGTTATTTAGAAAATTATGAATTCAAATTAGTTAGAGAGTCCTTGAAGGAAAGAGAAATTGTTTACAAAATTGCTAAACATATTTCAAAACCTATTCCATTTATTATTCCTCATACTGATAAAATTAGACCAGCATGGTTAATTAAATTTGGTTTGTTT
>CACJIJ010000032.1 GCA_902593445.1 uncultured Pelagibacteraceae bacterium | reverse complement strand
TAATCTTGTAAAAAAACTCAAATAATTTTTCTTGAAAAATAAAAAACAAGTAATATGTTTATGTAGCCAGATAAACGACTTATCGCTTTATTTTATTTTAAAGAGGAAAGTCCGGGCTCTACAAGGACACAGTGCCAGGTAATACCTGGCGGGGGAAACCCTAGGGACAGTGCCACAGAAAATAAACCGCCATAACATGGCAAGGGTGAAAAGGTGTGGTAAGAGCGCACCGGTTCTATTGGTAACAATGAACGCTGGAAAACCCCACTGGGAGCAAGACTAAGTAGAGATGACATTGTTGCAAAACTAAAAGCCGTCCTTGGCTAGTCATCAGGGTTAGTTGCTTGAGCTTAAGAGCGATCTTAAGCCTAGACAAATGATAAGTTTAAATGACAGAACCCGGCTTATAGTTTATCTGGCCCTCAAGTAAAAAACGATAAAATTCAATAACAACAAAATTATTGATGTAATTAAAAGCATAAATTTAAGTGGAGCATTAATAAGTATCCTTATTATCTAGGCAAACACATAAAGAAGGAACTCATCCAATATTGATTATAATATTAAAATTTGCACAGAAAGTGACTTAAATTAAGTATCGAATCAATATTTGACTATCATTTTAAATACCCATATATTCCCATATATTCCCAATTATGGAATTTATAAATTTAAAAATATATGTTTTTATCTACTTACGAGAACAAATTGGACAAAAAAGGGAGAGTATCTGTGCCTGCTAGTTTTAGGTCATATTTATCAAACTTAGGTTACAATGGTGTTATTTGTTATCCCTCTTTTAATAATTATTCAATCGAAGCATGTTCTCAAGATAGAATTGAAAAAATTTCTTCTGCAATTGACTCTTTAAATCCATTTGAAGAAAGAAGAGATTACTTTGCGACATCGATATTAGCAGAAAGTACGAATTTACAGTTTGATAGTGAAGGAAGAATTTCACTATCTTCAAAATTATTAAAACATGCAAAAATAAAAAATACCATGTTGTTTGTTGGTCAAGGCCAAACCTTTCAGATTTGGGAACCAACAGCATTTGAAAAATTTAAGACATCAGCAAGAAAAAAAGCAAATATAAATCGAGCAAGTCTTAAATGGGAAAAACACTTAAACAACAACGAGGGGAAATAAGATGACAATTAACTTTAAAGCACCAGAAATAAAAGAGTTACAACCACGACTACTAGTATTAGGCGTAGGTGGAGCAGGAGGAAACGCAATTAACGAAATGATTGAAAATAATATGCAAGGAGTAGAGTTTATTGCAGTAAATACTGATGCTCAAGATTTAAAGCTTAGTAAAGCAAAAACAAGAATTCAAATTGGTTTAAATTTAACCAAAGGATTAGGAGCGGGTGCAAAACTTGACATTGGTCAAGCTGCAGCTGATGAATCTTTAAATGAAATTGTAAATACACTTCAAGGTGCAAATATGGTTTTTATTGCAGCAGGTATGGGTGGTGGAACGGGCACTGGTGCTGCTCATGTCATCGCAAGAGCTGCCAAAGAATTAAATATTCTAACTGTAGGTGTTGTGACTCTTCCATTTTTATATGAAGGCCCCTCTAGAATGAGAAGAGCACAACAAGGTTTGGAAGAGTTGAGAAAACATGTTGATACAATAATTGTCATTCCAAACCAAAACCTATTCAAAATAGCTAATGAACAAACGACCTTTGAAGAGTCTTTTAATCTCTCAAACAATGTTTTAAGACATGGTGTACAAAGTGTTACAGATCTAATGGTAAGACCTGGAATAATCAATTTAGATTTTGCAGATGTTGAAACAGTGATGGCATCAATGGGTAAAGCTATGATGGGAACTGGAGAAGCTGAGGGCGAAGGTCGTGCGATGCAAGCTGCAGAGATAGCAATAAGCAATCCTTTAATCGACGACTACACTTTAAAAGGTGCTAAAGGATTATTAGTTAATATTACCGGTGGTAAAGATCTTAAACTTTTTGAAGTAGATGAAGTGGTGAATAAAATAAGATCTGAAGTAGATGCAGAAGCAGAGGTAATAATTGGAGCCATCACAGATACAGAGCTTGATGGAAAAATTAGAGTTTCGATTGTTGCAACTTCTCTTGACGGTCAGCAACCTGAGTCAAAATCAGTAGTAAATATGGTTCATAGAATTCATAATCGTAACCCTGGTTATTCTGATTTTTCAAATATTGGATCTTCTCAAGCTTTCAATTTTTCAAATACAACAGCATCAAATCCAATAACACATGGAGCTAATGCCTTAAAGCTTGAAAACGAGATTGTTCAAGGTCAAGAAACAGACAGTTCTCATAATCAAATGATTAATGAAGAAGTTGCTCAAAGTGCTAGCAAGGAAAGTGAAAATATAGTTGAGGACAATTCACTTAATGAAATGGAAAAATCTTTTGCACAAGAGGCAATAGAAACAACTCAAGAAGAAGTTCGTGAGAGCGTTAGTGAGGAAGAAGCCTCAAATGATTTAAAAGAATTTGGTGTTGATTCTGAATCACCAGATTTATTTAGTTCAGAAATTGAGAATTCAACTCCTGAAGATCTATTATCTTCTAACGAAGAGGAAGAGGATGATCTTGAGATACCGGCATTCTTAAGAAGACAAAAAAATTAATGGTCTTCAAAGAAATAAATGGAAGCCACCATAGTACCGAAAGTACAAAAGCATTATCCGGTACTGCTAAAAGAAATTATTAGCGTTATTTCCCCTCAACATGGTGGCACATTTATTGATTGTACATTTGGTCAAGGTGGTTACACCAAAAAAATTTTAAATTTTAAAAATACAAATGTAATAGCTCTAGATAGAGATATAGAGAGTAAAAAAATAGCTAATCAATTAAAAGAAAATTACGAAGATAGATTTATTTTTAAAAATATTAAATTTAGCCAATTAAATAATTTAAAGCTCAAAAATGAAAATATTAGAGGAATAATCTTTGATCTTGGTTATTCTTATACTCAAATAAAAGACCCACAAAAAGGATTATCATTTGATGCTGATGGAAAATTAAACATGCAGCTCGGATTAAATAGTTATTCAGCAGAGGATGCAATCAACAAACTTGATGAAAAAGAATTAGAAAAGATTTTTAAATTTTTTGGAGATGAAAAAGAAGCAAAATACATTGCACGAAATATCACAAAAGAGAGATTAAAAAATAAAATTGATACAAAAAGTTTAGTTGAAATTATTGATAAATCAAAAAGAAGAAAAAATTTTAAAGTTCATAATGCCACAAAGGTTTTTCAAGCACTTAGAATATTTGTGAATAAAGAAATAAGCGAGTTAATTCTTGGACTTATCAATGCTACTAAAGTCTTAAAAAAAGGTGGAGTTTTAGGTGTGGTTACATTTCATTCGCTAGAGGATAAAATAGTAAAATATTTTTTTAAAAGTCTTTCGGAAAATAAAAGTATTTCACGATATAGCCCAGTTATAGAACATGCAGATACACTGTTTAACTTAATTCAAAAAAAACCAATAACACCCTCAGATAAGGAGGTGATCGAAAACCCACCATCTAGATCCGCTAAATTTAGATATGCGATTAAAAAAACAAATTTTTATAATTTTGATACCGATATAGAGGAGCAATTCAGAAATTACATTGAAATTGAAAATTATGGAGACAAACTGTGAAAAAGTTTGCTTTAGCAGTAGTGATTTTTTTTTTAATCCTATCAACTGCAATAATAAAAAATACGACTAAACAGATTGAAGATGAAATATTTACAGTAAAAGAGAATATTAGAATTTTAAAGACTGAATTTGAAAATGTATCCTTGGAGTATGATTATTTAAGTTCTGCAGAAAGATTACTTGAATATCAATCACAGTATTTTGAGGATGAGCTAATTCAAAAAAATATAAACGACATAAAAATCTACAATATTTCAGATGATATAAATAAAATCCAAAATTTTAAAATTATTAAAGAGTAATGGCTGATAATAAATCGAAATTAACCATAGAAGACTACAAAAGTGATTTTATATTTAAGAAAAAAGAGAATGGATTAAATATTCAATTTAATCGTGTAGCTTTTATTTTCTTTGTTTTTTTTATTATATATTTAATTTACACAATACACCTAGTTCACTTAGGTTCACGAAAGAGTAAATTAGAAAAAATAAATAATCTTCCTAGATCTAAAAATCAGCTTTATCGAGCCGACATCATAGATATTAATGGAAATTATTTAGCTAAGACAGTTAAATCGATTGATATTGGTTTAAAAACTTCAGATATAATCAATGAGAAAAAATTACTTCTAAGTTTAAATATTATTTTTCCTAATAAAAATTTTGATGAAATTAAAAAAAAAATAAAAACTAAGAAATTTTTTTATTTAGAGAAGAAAATTTCAGAGGAAAATTATGAAAAAATAATGAAATTAGGGGACAAATCTTTAGTTCCTGAAGAAAGAGTTTTAAGAATGTATCCACAAAAAAATCTTTTTAGTCATGTTTTAGGTCAGATAGATGATGATAATAATGGTATTTCTGGATTAGAAAAATCATTAAATGATGAACTTAGAAAATCAAAAGAGTCAATTAAACTTACCTTAGATAAAGATATTCAATTTTTAATAAGAAAAGAATTAATTAAATATCAGGAAATTTTTAAAAGCAAAGGTAGTGCAGCTATTTTAATGAATGTTAATAATGGCAATATTTTATCACTAGTTTCTTTGCCAGATTTTAATCCAAATGAAAGACAAAATATTACTGATGTAAATTATATTAACAGGGTAACCAAAGGAACATATGAACTTGGCTCTGTATTTAAAGCATTTACTTTTGCTAGCGCCTTAAATGAAAAGGTAATTAAACCAGAGACTGAATTTTTAGATTTACCCAAATCAATTAAATGTGACAAATACAGAATAGGTGAGTACGACAATGAAATACCATCAGATTTAACTGCAGAGCAAATTTTAGTTAGATCTGGAAATATAGGATCAGTAAAAATTGCCCAAAAAGTTGGCTCAGAAAAATTTAAATTATTTTTAGAAAAAGTTGGCGTGTTAAGTGATATTGATTTTGATATTGAAGAAGTTGCTCCTCAAAAAAAATATGATTTTGGAAAATGCAGATTGGCTACAGCTTCTTATGGACACGGAATAGCAACTACAATTCTTCAATTAGCAAAAGGTTATTCTGTTTTATCAAATGGTGGGTATGAAATTAAGCCAACATTAATTTATAAAGAAAATAATTTTAATAAAAAAAATAAAAGAATATTAAATAAAGGTATCTCAGAACAAGTTGTTAGCGCTTTAAGAAAAATTGTAAATACTGAGGAAGGGACAGCTAAATTTGCAAATGTTCAAAATTATGAAATTGGTGGAAAAACAGGAACTGCTGATCAACCTGAGGGAGGAGCATATTCTGAGGCAAAAATAAATACTTTTGCCTCCATTTTTCCCACATCAAGTCCACAATTTGTTTTTGTAGTAATGCTAGATACTCCAAAAAAATCTAAAGATTATTATTATAAGTATAGACATCGAAAAGGAGGGTGGAAGGGTACACTTTATAATACTGCTGGCTGGACCTCAGTAGAGGTAGTTGGAAAAGTCATAGATAAAATCGGGCCTATTTTAGCCACAAAATATATAGAGGTTAATTAATTATGCTTCTAGGAAACTACTTTCACAACATAAATAAAAATTATAGAAATTTTTCTTTTTCAGGAATTTCATTTGACACGAAGAGTATTAAAAAAAATAATATTTTTTTTGCAATCAAAGGAAATAGTATTGATGGTAATAAATTTATTCCTAAAGCAATTAAAAAAGGATCTAAAATTATTGTAACCGAAAGAAAAACAAATTCATTTCAAAATGGAATTTTATATATTCATACAAATAATGTAAGAAAATTATTAGCTGAAACTGCTTCTAAAATTTATAATAAAAAACCAAAAAATTTAATTGCAGTTACTGGAACAAATGGAAAATCATCAGTTGTAGATTTTTATTATCAAATATTAAAATTAAATAATAAAAAAGCTGCTTCAATTGGCACATTAGGTGTTAAATCAAAAAGTATTAATTTAAATTTATCTAATACCACAATAGATCCAATCAAATTAGCTAAAATATTAAGCAAGTTAAAAAATCAAAAAATAGAAAATGTAATTATGGAAGCCTCAAGCCACGGTTTAAAGCAAAATAGATTAGATGGTTTAAAGTTTAATTCAGGTATATTTACTAATCTATCCCAGGATCATCTTGATTATCATAAAAATTTAAAAAACTATTTAAATGCAAAACTTTATTTATTTGAAAACCTAATCTCAAAAAGAGGAAATATAATTACAGATCAATTAATACCTGAGTTTAAAAACATTAAAAAAATTGCAATTAATAAGAAATTAAAATTGCATACACTTAATGATAAGAAAAATAATCTAGAGATTTTATCTCATAATTTTAAAGGAGAAGGTCAATTTCTAAGAATTAAATTAAATAGCTCAATAAGGGATATAAATTTAAATTTAATTGGAAAAATACAATTAAAAAATGTTTTGATGGCAATAATTGCAGCAAAATATAGCGATATTAGTTTAGATAAAATTTTAAATACAATTCCAAAATTAAAACCAGTTAAGGGAAGGTTTGAAAAAATTGGTAAAATTAAAAATCAATCAAAAGTAATTCTTGATTATGCTCATACGCCTGATGCTCTAAAAACGTGTCTTTTAAATCTTAGAGAACAATTTCCTAATAAAACAATCACAGTTCTATTTGGTTGTGGGGGAAATAGGGATCAAAATAAAAGATCAAAAATGGGTAAAATAGCTAGTGATTTTGCAGATAGTATCATTCTTACAAATGATAATCCTAGATTTGAAAATCCTCAAAAAATAAGAAGAGATATAAAAAAGGGAATTAAAAAAAAGAGAATTACTGAAATATCTAATAGAGAAATAGCAATAACACAAGCTGTTTATAATTTGAATTCAGGTGATATTTTGTTAGTTGCCGGTAAGGGCCATGAGAAAACACAAGATATTGGAAATAAGAAAATTTTCTTTTCAGATAGAAAGGTAATTCTAAATGCTATTAAGCATAAAAATAATAATTTATCAGATAATTTAAAATTAAATGTGGTTAAAGAGGCAGCTAAAATTAAAAGATTGTCTGCTTCCATATCTTTAAAAACAGCAAGAATTAATTCTCAAGAAGTTACTAAAAATGATATTTTTTTTGCTATTAGAGGAAAAAAAAATGACGGTAATAAATATGTTTCACAATCATTCAATAGAAAAGCATCTTTAGCTGTAGTAAATAAAATTCAAAATAAATTAAATAAAAGTCAACAGATTAAAGTAAAAAATACTTTAAAATTCTTAACAGATATTTCAAAAACTTTTAGAAAAAGTATTGATACAAATATTGTAGCTATCACAGGCAGTTGTGGCAAAACTACACTTAAAGAATTGTTGGGTAAAGTATTAGGTAAAATTTCAAAAGTAAGTATTTCTCCAAAATCTTATAATAATAAATTTGGGGTTCCTTTAAGTCTTTTTAATTTAAAACAAAATGATGAGTTTGGAATTTTAGAAATTGGAATGGATAAAAAAGGTGAAATTGATTATTTGTCTAAAATTATAAAACCAGATGTTGGTGTGATAACAAATATAAATTATGCACATGCTAAAAATTTTAAAAATATTAAACAAATTGCTTTGGCAAAATCTGAAATTATTAACAACATAAAACCTAATGGTTATGCTGTGTTAAATGCAGATGACAGCTTTTTTCAATTGCATAAAAAAATTGCCATAGAAAATAAAATTAAAGTAGTTTCTTTTGGAATTAAAAGTCAGAAATCAGATATTAAATTAATTAATATACAGCCCTATGGAAAAAATTTTAGAATTAATATTAGATTAAATAAAAAAAAAAAGTATTTTGCATTATCAAACGATTTTCAAAACAATATATACAATACACTTTCTGCTTTAGCAGTTATCAGTATTTTTAAAAATATATTTAAACTTAATGAAAATATTTTTCTCAATTTTGCAATTCCCGAAGGAAGAGGAGACCATTCTGTAGTAAAAATTGATAATAAAAAAATTAATTTAATTGATCAAAGTTATAATTCAAATCCTCTCTCATTGAAATCAGCAATAAAAAATTTTGATAAAATAAACTCAAAAAAATCAAATAAATATCTACTAATTGGTGACATGTTGGAGCTCGGTAGTCATTCTAAAAAACTTCATCAATCTATTGCTCCAATAATTAATCAAACCAAGATAGATAAGGTATTTGTTAAAGGTAAAATGGCATCTATAATATTTGCAAGTATCTCAAAAGCTAAAAAAGGTAAGATTTTATTAAACAATTCGCAAATTATTGAATTGATTAGAAAAGATTTAAATAATAATGATTATTTAATGATTAAAGCCTCACTTGCGACAGGATTCAACGACATAGTAAAAGATCTGAAAGGATTGCATTAATGCTTTATCAATTTTTATTAAATTTTGTTGATACTTTTAGTTTTTTAAATGTATTTAAATATTTAACTTTTAGAACAGGTTTATCTTTTTTCACCTCATTGGTTATTGTACTGATTATTGGAGGTCCTTTTATTAAATTTTTTTCAAAACAAAAAATTTTAAATCCAATCCGGGACGATGGACCTGAAGATCATATAGTTAAAAAAATTGGTACTCCAACAATGGGAGGTTTAATAATTTTATTTGGTTTATTGGTATCAGTAATATTTTGGGCAGACTTATCAAATATTAATATTTTATTTTGTATCTACATTGCAATTACGTTTGGTTTGTTAGGAGCATATGATGACTTTAAGAAGATTAAATTTAGCAACTCATCGGGAATTTCTTCAAAGTTTAAAATAACTTCACAAATAATATTAGCAATTATTGGTGTAAGTTTGTTTGTTTATTTAAACGATTATCAAGATTTAAATAATTTATATTTTCCATTCTTTAAAAATTTAATCATAAACCTTGGATGGTTTTTTATACCATTTGCCATATTTGTAATTATTGGTTCGTCAAATGCTGTTAACCTTACGGATGGATTAGATGGTCTAGCAACAGTTCCTGTAATATTAGTTGCAGCATGTTTTGCTTTTATAAGTTATGTTACTGGAAACATCGTATTTTCAAATTATTTACAAATACCATACATAGAAGGAACTGGTGAAGTATCAATTTTTTGTGGCGCAATTATTGGCTCTTGTTTAGGTTTCTTATGGTTTAATGCTCCACCTGCTAAAATTTTTATGGGTGACACAGGCTCATTATCTCTTGGAGGATCTTTAGGTGCAGTAGGAATTATCACAAAGCATGAAATTGTTTTAGCTATTACTGGTGGACTTTTTGTACTAGAGGCAGTTTCAGTAATGGTTCAGGTGATTTCGTTTAAACTTACTGGAAAAAGAATTTTTAGAATGGCGCCAATTCATCATCATTTTGAGAAAAAGGGATGGCCAGAGTCTACAGTTGTAATTAGGTTTTGGATTATCTCTATCATTCTAGCAATGATTGGTTTAGCTACCTTAAAATTAAGATAATGAAAATATTTAATAATATTTTTTTAAGAAAAAAAATATTAATTTACGGTTTAGGAAAGAGTGGCATTTCATCTTATAAGTTTTTAAAAAACAAATCTGATGTATATTTGTTTGATGACAATCAAAAAATTAAATTAAAACTTAAAAAAAAAATTACTAAACTAGAGCAAATTAAAAAAATAAATTTTGATAGAATTATTATTAGTCCTGGAATTGATATCTCAAATTGTAAATTATCAAAATTTTTAAAGAAAAATCATAAAAAAATTCATACTGACCTTGATATTTTGTTTTCATTTTATAACAATGAAAGTATTACGATTACTGGAACTAACGGTAAATCTACAACTGCTAAAATTTTACATAATGCTTTAATCGATCAAAAAAGAGACTCTAGACTTATTGGGAATATTGGTAATCCAGCATTATCAGAAAAAAATATTACAAAAAAAACAATCTTTGTAATAGAGGCTTCTTCTTATCAGCTAGATTACAGTAGCGTATTTAGATCAAAATATGCGGTAATTTTAAACATAACAGCAGACCACATTGAGAGACATAAAAGTTTAAAAAATTATGTAAATGCAAAATTTAGATTATTAAAATCTCAAATAAGGGGATCTTTTGCATACGTAAAAAAAGAGGATGAACTAATAACTAAAAAATTAAGTAAAAATAAATA
>CACJIJ010000031.1 GCA_902593445.1 uncultured Pelagibacteraceae bacterium | reverse complement strand
ACTATTATTTCTCCTCAAGTGCTTGCGTATATAACCAGGATAAGCAATCTAATTCATTTGTAAGTGGACTAAAAGAAACAGATGCGTATCCAGCATATCCAGAGGATGGTTATGGTTGGGAAAAACTATTTAGTGAAAGAATGTGTAACCATTTTAATGAAGATTTTAAATTCAATTGTAAAATTGCACGATATCATAATATATATGGACCAGAAGGAACTTTTGATGGAGGAAGAGAAAAAGCACCAGCTGCTATCTGTAGAAAAATTGCCAAGGCCAAAATGAATAATACAAAAGAAATAGAAATTTGGGGTGACGGTGAACAGACCAGATCTTTTTTATACATAGATGATTGTGTCGATGCTACTCTACAATTAGTTAGATCTGACTATAATTTTCCAATAAATATTGGAAGTGAAGAGCAAGTTTCAATTAACCAGATGGTTGATATTATTGAAGAAATTGCGGATTATAAGGTAGAAAGAAAATATATAAAAGGTCCACTGGGCGTGAGAGGTAGAAACAGTAACAATGATTTAATTGAAGGGGTTTTAAAGTGGAAACCTAATCATAATCTTAGAATGGGTTTGAAAAATACTTATAATTGGATTTATAAAACTTTGAAAGAAAACAAAAATTCAGAAATTACAAAATTTAGTTATTTTTAATGAAAAAAAATATTTATTTTTTTGAGATAGAGGATGTATTAACAAATCAAGCTAAACTCCCATATAGAACAGGCTTAATATGGTCTTATTGCTTAGAGCATAAAAAGATTAAAGATAATTTTAATCTAGATGGCTGGTATTGGTATAGGGATAAAGTTAATACGATAGATAATATCTTTAAAAAAATAAATAATCCAAAAATGGTAGCTTTTTCTTGTTTTGTTTGGAATTGGAACTGGAATATGCAAATGGCAAAAAAAATAAAAAAGAAGTGGCCTAAATGTATTATTTTAATTGGCGGCTGGCAGCCGCCTATTTCAGATAGAAGCCAAGGTTTTTTTAAAAAATATAAATATATAGATATTATTTCTCATGGTGAAGGAGAGGTAACTGTGAAGGAAGTCTTATTCGAACTTTTAAAGAAGAAAAAAGATTGGGGTAAAATAAAAGGCTGTTCTATGCCTATTAAAATGCTTAATAAAAAAAATAAAATTAAAAATAATATTATAGATCATAATTTTAAAAAAATAGATGAAAAATATATTAGTAAACCAAGTAAGTATGATACATATGTTACTGAGCCAAGACCCAGAATAGATCATTTGGCATTAATGCCAAGCCCATATCTTAATGGATTATTTGATAAAATAATTAAAGATTGTCCTTATGATTTAGAGGCAACTATTGAAACTACAAGAGGCTGTCCATTTGGTTGTACGTTTTGCGAAATTGGAACAAAATATTATCAAAAAATAAAAACACCTACTATAGAAAAAGTTTTTCGAGAAATTGATTGGCTATCTAAAAACAAAGTTATATTCGTTTATAACGCTGACTCAAATTTTGGAATGCTCCCAAGTCATTTAGATATAGCAAGTTATTTAATTAAAAAAAAAACTGAAACAGGTTATCCTGAAAAACACAGAGTAGATTGGGCTAAAATACATGGTGATAGAGTTATTGAATTAGCCAAAATGTTTTATGAAGCTAAAATGGATAAAGGAATAACTATTGCTCTTCAATCAATGAATCAAAAAACCCTTGACGCAGTTAAAAGAAAAAACATGGATGATGGAAAATTAGCTGATTTTTTAAAAAAATATAATGATTATGACTTGCCAAGTTATATGGAGTTAATACTAGGTTTACCTGAAGAGACAACAGAAACTTTTGTTGATGGTATTTGTAAAATAATGGAATTAGGTCAACACAATTACATTGGAATTTATCCCTTAACAGCATTACCAAACACTCCATTTGGCGATCCAAAATATATTAAAAAATATGGATTAAAAATTATTAATACTTTTCCAGCATTCTCTCATGTTGATATTTCAGAGCAAAATAATTTTGAAAGAGAAAAAATGGTAGTTTCAAATAGAGTAATGACACTTAAAGATTATAAAGACGCAACTTTATGGAGATGGTTATTTATGTTTTCTCACTATCTTGGCTATACGCAATATTTAGCAAGGTTTTTAAAATCCAATATTGGATTATCTTATAAAGATTTTTATTTGAATCTGATGAAATTTATCAAAAATCCAAATAAATCTAAATTTTTAAATAAAGAGTACAAAGAGACCTCAAAAGCAATTGATAAAGTCTTAAAGTGCGAAGGCCCATGGGGAAGACCAGTTAATAAAATAAGAAAAAATTTTGCATGGGATTTTGAAGAAGCGACTGCAATAAATATAATTTTAAATAGAGAAGAATATAATAAAGATATTTATAAATTTATGTCTTTGTTTGGAGTAAAAAAGGAATTATTAAATGACATAATTAATTTTCAGGATAATGCCACTATAGATCCTACAAGAAGTTATCCATATGTAATTGAAACTAAATTTAATTTAAATAATGTTATTAAATTTTCAAGTAAACTAAAAAAAGAAAAACAAGTTATTTTTATACAAGGTAAAAATTATAATAATAATATTTTTGATTGGGGAAAAGAAACATTATGGTGGGGTCGTAGAGTAGCTGCTAATAAGGCAAAATTAGAAATTAAAAACAATAAAAAAATTAATTTTGATTTAAAAAACTTCCAACCAATTATTTTTGATAAAAGATAACTAATTTATTTTAAAAATCATGCCTGAGTAGGTGTTTCTAAAAATAGTATGTATCAGCTTAAGTTTTGAATTTTTAGCAATTATTTTGGGAGGGTTGAATGCAATTATATAATTATTTGAGTACTTTTGATTAATTATTTTTTTTAGTATTTTTTTAAGTTTTTGATCAGGAAAAGGATCAAACATGAAATATACATTTTTTTTAGAGTTGAAAGTGTATTTTTCTGCGTCAGAACAAATAAAATAGATCTTACATTTGTATTTTTCATTCCACTTTTTTGCAAAATAAATTTTTTCATTCTTTTTTGCCTGTTGAACTAAATTTTTAATAATTTCAATACCTAAAATTTTTTTAAACCTAAATTTAGAAGCTATTAGAGTAACTTTACCTTTACCGCTGCCAAGATCGATGAAATTATATTTTTTATAGTCTATATTTAAACTTTTTATTGCTTCAACAACTAGAGAACTGTACGCAGGAGAATAGTGTTTGTAATTTTTTGATGACTTTCCTTCTCTTATTTGAGTCGAAGTTCCGTTTATTAAATCAAAAATTAAATTATCTTTAATTTCATCAAATAGGCTAATTATTCCTCTATTTTTTAATATCTTAAAGTAACTTTTAAAATAAAAGTTAGAATTTTCAGGCATATATTAAATTTATTTTATTTTAGGATTGTATTTTTCATAAATGATCTTTGAAAAATACTTAATATTATTTCAATTATAATAGCGTAAAAAATTGTAGATATAACTGTATTTGTAAAAAAAGGAATTGCTAGAACATAACATGTTAATAAGCCTGAAAATGTATAACCATAAGATCCAATTAACCATACACCAAAGTTAGTTGTAACAAAAAATATGAGTGCACCTGTTAACACTCCCAAAAATCTAGACGTCAAAGTTGTAGAAAAATATTTAGAAATTATACCAACTAAAATAATACTCCCCCATGTAAATAATATAACATTATGAAAGCCCAATATTAAATCTGTAATTCCAAAAGCAAAAATAACTGGTGCTATAAATCTGTATCCAAATATTGCAGGTATATAAAAACTAATTGCAATCAAACTTGTGAAATTTGGAGGATGAGGAATTAATCGACTTACAGAAATAGCTAATAGTATACCAGCCGAAATTTTTAAATATTGCATGATATTATATTAATAAATGTGAAATTTATTACAATACGCATATAACTAAAATTTACTTCTTATTCCAAGATTTAAAGCCCTATCCATTGTCGAATACATATAAGCTTGTTCATAATTTTCATTAAAAATATTTTTTATGTTAAAATAAAAATCTAAATTCCTATTAACATTGTAATTAACATTGTAATTAGCTAAATAATATTCTTTTAAAATAACATCAGCAAAATTATTGTTTGCATTTCCATAATCTCTTACCTCATCAGAATATTTAAAATTTAAATTGTGACTTAATCTATTTTTTGAATAATTGAGAAGTATAGACCATGAGTGTCTTGGTACCCTCACCATTGATTCATCTATACATGAAGTTGAACCAACATTAGGATCGTCGCAATCAGCACCATCATATGTGTCATTATAATTGTAATTAATATCAAAATCTAAAAATTTATTGAATTTCCAGTCTGAAGCAATTTCTATTCCTTTACTCTTAATTTTTGCATCAGCATTTTTTACCTTCCATCCATGAGATTGCCATCCTTCTAAAGGATCCTCGTATTCTATATTAAAAATTGAGACTATAAGATTTGCATCAAAATTTTGAAAATATTTTTCATACCCAATATCAAAACTTTTACTTTTTTCTGGCTTCAAATCTTCTTTATTTGTGACAGAAGATCCATAGAAATAATCATATAAAGTTGGAAATCTTAACCCTGTTCCAAAAGATGATCTTATTTTAGAATTATTTTCTAAAACATAAGTTAATGTTGCTCTTCCAGTATTAAAACTGCCAGCTGTAGTATGATCATCTCTTCTTAAACCAATTGTTGAATATACTTTTTCAGATGGTCTAAACTGAAAATCAGCATATTGTGAGTATATCGCTTCGTCACTTGTTAGATAATCTGTAGGCCAATCTTTTTGAAATCTTGCTTTATCAAATTCATGATCAAAACCATATAAAAATTTTTTATCAAGATTAAAATTATATTCACCAATAAAATTTAAGGAGTCCCTATAACCATAATAATCTTTCTCTGAATTTGTATAAGTCTTTGTCGCTCGCTCAATATCTGTATAGTTATATAAAAGAGTATTTTTATGTTTTCCAAAATCAGAAATTAACCTCAAACCGTAAGTTAATTCTTTATCATCTGTTGAATTATTTTTATCTGTTCTGCCTGATGTTACTTCATCATAATTTAAAAAGGAGTCGCTTAATCTTATATTTCCTTTAAAATAAAAATTATCATTAAATATATATTTATATTTTGATATAATACTTTTATTTTTATAACCATCGTCGTCATTTGTTGAAACTTCATCATTCATGGCTGAGATACCATCTGTATTAAATACATTTAACCCCAAATAATATGAATGATTATTATATGAGTCTCCATAAGAGACATCCAAGTTTTTCAGATCATTTGATCCACCTGAAACAACAAATTTATTTAAATTTTGATCCTCTCCATCTTTGGTATAAATATTAATTGTTCCACCTATAGCCCCTGAGCCATACATTGAGCTTTGTGAGCCCCTGAGTATTTCAACATTTTTTATTGAACTATTCATTACATTTGAAAAATAAAAACTATTATCACTTGATGATGGGTCTGACATTTTAACACCATCAATATAAACAGTTGAATATCTTTTTGGCAAACCTCTTAATTGAATACCCGAAATAGTTCCATGACCACCTGATCTAAAATAGTTCATTCCTGGTAAATTATTATTTAGCGTTTCACCTAAAAAAAAAGTATTTGAATTTTCAACTGTTTCCTGATCAATTATCGAAACTGAACTACCTACTGAACTATAGGATTTAGGACTTTTATTAGGAGCTATCACAATAATAGGAATATCAAGAGCCCAAGCAGTTTGTTGCAAACAAAATAATATAAAAAAAATAATTGTTATTAAATTTTTTAGCTTCGGCAAATCTCCTCCACGAGATAAATTTTATTTACGCCGATGCTAATTTAAAAATTGTAGAACTAGACTTTTCCTGGCCTTCATTCAACAGCGGACTATATTGGGTGGCACTCCGACTTTACGGTTGCAGGAACAGCAAATGAAATTCTCATTAATTCCCCACCATGATTCAATACGGTTATATATGTGTACTTTTTTTTTAAAAAGTCAATAACAATATTTATGTTGAGATCATTTTTTAGTTTGTTTTCTATTTTAATTTTTATTTACTTATTTTAAATTTATAAGCTAAAAGTTTCCCATCGTGCATTTTAGTAACTTATAAGCATATTGATTCTCTCAAATTTCAAAAAAAAAATATAAACAGAAATATTTTTTTTGATTCTACTATATTTTCTCAATTTATTAGTAATAGCTTGTTCATAACTACTAATTTTTTATTTTTTTTTAAAAACTAATAGAGATATATATAGAGTTTAATAATTACTAATTTACAATATCCATGAAACTAACCACAGAGCAACTGCAAGAAATTAAAAATCAACAATCTCAAGAGGCAAAGACTAAAAGAGTAACAGTTCCAGAGCTTGAAAAAGTTCTATATGAAGCTTTGCCTGCTTTAGATCATGGATTTGTAAGAGTAGTAGACTATATGGGCGATGATACTTCAATAGTACAGTCTGCTAGAGTATCTTATGGAAAGGGTACTAAACAAGTTTCAACTGATAGTGGCTTGATTAGATATCTTATGAGACATTGGCATAGTACCCCATTTGAGATGTGTGAAATAAAATATCATATAAAGCTTCCCATATTTATAGCGAGACAATGGATAAGACACAGAACTGCAAATGTTAATGAATATTCAGCAAGGTATTCTATCTTAGATAAAGAATTTTATTTACCTTCACTGGAAAATTTAGCTGCTCAATCAACCAGCAACAGACAAGGAAGAGGAAATGTTTTAGAGGGTGAACAAGCAAAAGAAGTTCTAGAACTTCTAAAAAATGATGCAGAAAGAACATATTCCAACTATGAAATAATGTTGAATGAAAAATTTGATGGTTCAACAATTGATGCAGAGAGAAAAGGTTTAGCAAGAGAGCTAGCAAGAATGAATTTAACATTAAATACTTATACCCAGTGGTATTGGAAAACTGATTTGTTAAATTTAATGAATTTTTTAAGATTAAGAGCAGACCATCATGCTCAATATGAAATAAGAGTTTACGCAGATATAATGCTAGATACAGTTAAAAAATGGGTGCCTATAACTTATGATGCTTTTATGGATTATAGAGTTGGTGGTACGGAGGTATCCGCAAAAGGAAAAAAAATAATTCAGAAATTCATAAAAAATGAAAATATTACATTAGAGGAATCTGGTTTATCTAAAAGAGAATGGAACGAATTAATGGAAGCTTTTGAATTAGACCACAAATTAATTAAATAAATGCGCTCTGTTATAGAGTATAGACCAGAGATTGATACTCTAAGAGCTATTTCAGTATTTGCTGTAATAATTTATCACGCAGGAGTTTACAATAACCTTTTTTTCCCAGGTGGTTATCTTGGAGTTGATATTTTTTTCGTAATTTCCGGTTATTTAATTTCAAAGTTAATTATAAAAGAAATTGTAAATACTAACCAATTTAATTTAAAAAATTTTTATGAAAGACGTGCAAGAAGAATTTTACCTGCTTTAATTTTTGTAATTATATTAACTTTAATATTTTCTTATTTTATTTTACTACCAACAAGTTTTGAAGGGTTTGCTAGATCTGCGATTTCTTCATTAGGGTTTATATCAAATTATTATTTTTATTTTTCAGGACAAGAATATGCATCTGAAAGTGGGCTCCTAAAACCCCTTCTACACACATGGTCATTATCTGTTGAAGAACAGTTTTATATAATTTTTCCTATTTTAATTATTTTTTTTTATAATTTTAAAAGAATTAGTTTATTTAAAATTATTCTAATACTTTTTTTTATAAGTATTATTTTTGCAGAATATTTGTCAGTAAAAAATGAAATGTTAAATTTTTATACACTTCCCACGAGAGCTTGGGAATTACTACTTGGAACTTTAGTAGCTATTCTTGAATTAAAAAAAATTAAAAACAAATCGTTAATTTTAAGTGATGTTTGTGTTCTACTAGGATTAACAACTATAATTTTATCTTTTATTTTTTATGATGAAAGTGTTGCTCATCCAACTTACAGATCTTTACCTCCAGTAATTGGAACACTATTAATTTTATATTTTGCAGTATCTAAAAGTCTGGTTGTTAAATTTTTAAGCTTAAGACTCTTTAGTTATTTTGGGCTAATTTCTTATTCTTTATATTTGTGGCATTTTCCTATGTTTGCTTTATCAAGATATAGTTTTTTTCTTAAAGATTTTTTAGATTATTTACTTCTAGCAATTTCTTTAATTATTATTTCGATTTTTTCTTATCATTTTATTGAAAAGCCTTTTCGCGGAAAAAGGATAAAGTTGAAATCTTTTTTATTTATTATAGGAACTGCTTATTTTATTTTATGTATATTCTCATTATCAATTTTACAAAATAAAGGTTTTGAAAATCGTTTTCCAGATTTAGGTAAATTCAGTTTAGATAATCAAAAATACTTTAAAGAAAGAAGATTTTATGAAAATAAAGTTGGAACACCGTCATTTAAGACAACAAATAAAAAGAATATTTTAATTGTTGGCAACTCTCATGCTCAAGATTTGTTTCATTCGCTATACTTAAATAATGAATTATTTCCAAATTATGAATTTTCAATAATAAAATTAGATAATCTAATTTGTTTTAAGGAATTTTTAGAAAAAAATAAGATTTGTAAGACCTATGCTTCGAAAAAAATCAAAAATTTATTTAAGTTATCAGATATAGTTATGATTGCTCAGGGCTATGAAGCAAATGATAATTCTTTCAAAATAATAGACAAAATAATTACAGATTTAAAGAAAGATAATAAAAAAGTAATTCTTATTTCACAGGTGCCTAATTTTTATTTTGAAAATAATAGAACCAGTATAGATCAGTTTTATTTCAAATATAATAGAATGCCTAATTCTTCAGAACTGAAGAATCTTGAGAGAGAAAAATTTAATTTAGTTCCTAATTCAGTAGAAAAGATAGATAGTATTTTAAATTTAATAGCAAAGAAAAATAATATAAAAATTTTAAATAGAAAAAGTTTATTTTGTGAAGAAAGCGATGAGAAATGTTTTATTCTTACCTCACAAAATGAAAAAATAAATATTGATAGTGACCATTTGAGCGTAGCTGGAGCTAAGTTTGTTGGTAGAAGAATTTTTAATTTAAATTGGTTAGATTTAAATCATGATTAAATTAAATTATAGACCAGAAATTGACTCCTTACGAGCCATTGCTGTCCTGGGTGTAATTATCTATCATGCAAAATTATATATTTTTGGTTATCAATTTTTCACTGGTGGTTACTTAGGGGTTGATATATTTTTTGTTATTTCAGGTTATTTAATTTTTTCTTTGATTTATAAAGAGTTAAAAATTTCTAATCAGCTTGATTTTAAAAATTTCTATGAGAGAAGAGCGAGAAGAATTTTACCAGCATTAATATTTGTTATAATTATTTCTTTAATTTTTGCCTGGAAATTAATATTACCTACTAGTTTTATAGATTATGCAAAATCAATAATTTATTCATTAGTTTTTACTTCAAATTTTTATTTTTTTTTTAGTGGTCAAGTTTATGGAGCTGAAAGTGGTTTACTCAAACCTTTGCTACACACTTGGTCTTTATCAGTAGAGGAGCAATTTTATATTATTTTTCCTTTAATTACTTTGTTATTTTTTAAATATTTAAACAAATATATTTTTTATTTATTCTTTTCTATTTCAATTTTAAGCTTTGTTTTGTCTCAATATCTTTCAATTTACAATCCATCATTAAATTTTTATCTATTAACAAGTAGAATTTGGGAAATTTTATGTGGAGCTATGTTGGTATTTTTAGAAGATAAAAAAAATAAAAATTTTTCAAATTTAGTAAGTAATTTTTTTGTTTTTATTGGTTTGGTATTAATAGTTTTGTCTTTTTTGCTGATAGAAAGCAATAATGGTCCTTCTCTAATTTCAATTTTTACAATAATTGGAACAATGATTATAATTTATTTTAGCAAGCCTAAAACTTTGATGAGTTTTATTTTAAGTAATAAAATCTTAGTAGGCATTGGACTTATTTCTTATTCTCTATATCTTTGGCATTATCCTATTTTCTCTTTTTATAGAATTTATTTTTTAAATAAATCAATTTATTATAATTTTATAATACTTTTATTAATATTCTTTATTTCTTTTTTAACTTATTATTTTATTGAAAAACCCTTTAGAGATAAAAAAAAGATTTCCTTAAAAAAAATTACTAGAGTTTTAGTTTTTATTTTTAGTTTATTATTAATATTTTCTTTAATGGTAATTAAAAATAATGGTTATGTAGAACGATTTCCTAAACTAGATAAATTTTCATTAGATAATTTATTTTATATAAATGAAAAAAGATTAAAAAATTTTGAAGTTGGAGATCCCATTTTTACTAATTCAGACAAAAATAAAATTTTAATTATCGGAAATTCTTTAGCGCAAGATTTATTTGATTCACTTTATTTAAATAAAGAATTATTTCCAAACTATGAATTTTCTATAATATATGATCAAATTCATTGCTTTAAAGAAATTTTTAAAAGTAAAAATTTGTGTGATAAAAAAATAAG
>CACJIJ010000030.1 GCA_902593445.1 uncultured Pelagibacteraceae bacterium | reverse complement strand
ATTGCCGCAATAATTTCAATAATTTTTGTTCGAATTTACGCTAAAAAAAAACAAGAGAACGAAGGTATTCAAACACCAGTTTTATCAATTTCAATAGGACTATTAATAATTTTACCTTCATTAAGTTTTTTATTTGGTGGTGTTGATGCTTCAGTTGAAGTTCCTGTGATTAAACAATTATCTCAATCTGGTTTCACTTATGAAGGCGGAATTAAGTTACCTCCTGAATTAATATCTCTTGCTTTAGCTTTATCATTATACACAGCAACCTTTATTGCTGAATGTGTTAGAGCAGGTGTTCAAGGTGTTAGCAAAGGTCAAAAAGAAGCTGCAGCTTCCATAGGACTAACTCCAAACCAAGTATTAAAACTAGTTGTAATGCCCCAGGCTTTAAGAATTATAATTCCACCAACTACAAATCAATATTTAAATTTGACAAAAAATTCATCTCTAGCAGCTGCAATAGCTTATCCTGACTTAGTTCTTGTATTTGCAGGTACAGCATTGATGCAGACTGGCAGAGCGATAGAAATTGTTTCTATAACAATGTTAACATATCTATCTTTGAGTATATCAATTTCAATATTTATGAATTGGTATAATAAAAAAATAGCTATTAAAGAAAAATAATGAAAAACTTAAATTTTTTACAACCTGATAATAATAATCTTAGTACATACTTATATACTGGAGCAACATTAGTATCACTAAGTATATTTATAGTTTTTTTAAATTCATTTTTTAGTAAAGATGTAATCTCTTTTTTACCTGATACAATTAGTTTTCTTTTACCATTAATTTTAGGTTTTATAGGATTACACTTAATTAGAATTGATTATTCAGGTTTAAAGTTTTTAGATACGATTAATAAAAATATTAATACAAACAATTTTAATGCTTTTTTATCATTATTAATTGTATTCGTAGTCATCAAATCACTCCCTCCATTATTAAGTTGGTTTATTATAGATGCAAACATTGCAGGAGATTCAAAAGATGTTTGTACAGGTAGTGGCGCTTGTTGGACCTATATTAAAATTTGGTTTAATAGATTTATGTATGGAATGTATCCAAACCCTGAGCAGTGGCGTATTAACTTATCATTTATTGCTTTAGCTTTTCTGGGATGTATTGGTTTTTTTGCTACCGAAAAATTTAAAAAATATTTGACGCTCTATTATGTAATTATCTATCCTGTAATTGCTTTTTTCTTTATTTTCTTTTTTATATCAGGTGGTCCAATATTCTTTGATTTCTCTTATGGAATTATTGCAGCGGTAATTTCAATTGTTTTAGGATTTTTTATTCCATCAAAATTTAAAATGTACTATTTTATAATAGTTCCAATCACTTTTTATATATTGTTAAAATATGTATTTTTTTACGAAGAGCTTATCGAACTCGGTAAATTGGAGGCACTTGAGTGGGTAGAGACAGGTGCTTGGGGAGGTTTATCCTTAACTTTTATAGTCTCATTTTTTTGTTTGATTTTTTGTTTTCCAATTGGATTATTTCTATCTTTAGGTAGAAGATCTGATTTACCTATAATTAAATATATCTCTATAGGTATGATTGAATTTTGGCGTGGAGTTCCTTTAATTACAGTTTTATTCATGTCTTCAGTAATGTTTCCAATGTTTTTACCTGAAGATATGTTCATTGATAAATTAGTAAGAGTAATTATTGCAATTTCATTATTTGAAGCTGCTTATGTAGCAGAAGTTATAAGAGGTGGTTTACAAGCATTACCAAGAGGCCAGTATGATGCTGCCAAATCTTTAGGAATGGGTTATTGGAAGATGCATATACTAGTAATTTTACCACAAGCTCTCAAACTTGTCATACCAGGTATTGCTAATACATTTTTGGCACTTGTAAAAGATACTCCTTTAATATTTGTTGTTGGACTTCTAGAAATAGTAGGAATGTTAAATCTTGCAAAAACTAATCCAGAGTGGTTGGGATTTGCTATGGAAGGCTATGTATTTGCTTCAGTGCTATTTTTTATTATTTGCTATGCAATGAGTAAATATAGTTATAATTTAGAACAAAAATATAAAACAGAAAGATAATGTCAGATAAAATAATTCAAATTACAGAAATGAATAAATGGTTTGGAGATTTCCAAGTATTAAAAAATATTAATTTAGAAGTTGAAAAAAATAAAAAAATTGTTGTATGTGGACCTTCAGGATCAGGTAAATCAACATTAATTAGATGTATAAACAGACTTGAAGAACATCAACAAGGTTCAATTATAGTTGATGGAAATGAATTAACAGAAGATACCAAAGACATAGAAAAAATTAGAGCTGAAGTAGGAATGGTATTTCAACAATTTAATTTATTTCCTCATCTTTCTATTTTAGATAATTGCACACTAGCGCCAATTTGGGTAAAAAAAATGCCAAAGAAAGATGCGGAGGAATTAGCACTTCAACATTTAGAAAAAGTACAAATCGCAGATCAAGCAAATAAATATCCAGGTCAATTATCAGGAGGTCAACAACAGAGATGTGCTATTGCTAGAGCATTATGCATGGAACCAAAAATAATGTTATTTGATGAACCAACCTCAGCGTTAGACCCAGAAATGATTAAAGAAGTTTTAGATGCAATGGTTAATTTAGCAAAAGCTGGAATGACAATGATCGTAGTAACACATGAGATGGGATTTGCTAAAGAGGTTGCAGATGAAGTTATTTTTATGGATGAGGGTATGATAGTTGAAAGGGCTGAAACTAAAGAGTTTTTTGCAAACCCGAAGAGCGATAGAACAAAGCTATTTTTAAGTCAAATCCTTTAAAAAATATAACTACTATAAGGCATAATATAAGATTTAAACAATCTAAATATGTTAATTTTATATTGAAGTAATGCTTGACAGTATTTTGATTATTTCAAATTTTTCTCAAAAAAAAATAAATTTTTCTATTGCAGTAAGTTTAATTAATAGGTTGAATAGCCTTTATAAAATTTATTTAAGAGGGGTCTTAATGGAAGATAATTTCAATAAACACTTGGGCAATAAGCTTAAGCTAAGAAGATTAGCTTTAGGTTTAACACAAACTAAAGTAGCAAAAGCTATTAATGTTACATTTCAGCAAATTCAAAAATATGAAAAAGGTACTAACGGAGTAAGTTCGATTAGATTACTTCAGCTTGCAAATTATTTAAAAGTACCAATTAATTATTTCTTTGAAGATTTTTCGGAATATTTAGTAAATTTAGAAAAATCACAAGAAGGTCATATGAATGTTAATTATAATTTTTTAGTTAAATTATATTCAGAACTTAATGCTGATCAAAAACTGAAATTTAATAAATCTTTACAAATATCAGGATCAGGAATTTCGAAAGCAGTATAAAATTAATTTGTGTCTGACCCCATATTAATTTTTTACAATTAATTAATTTTTTTTGGCTCCTCGGGCAGGACTCGAACCTGCGACCAATTGATTAACAGTCAACTGCTCTACCAACTGAGCTACCGAGGAATATAAAAAAGTCAACTTACTTTTTTTTATAATTAAAACAAGATTTTTTTTGGAGGCAACGCCCGGAATCGAACCGGGATACAAGGATTTGCAATCCTCTGCGTAACCATTCCGCCACGTTGCCATCTTATTTTTAGCTAATAGCTACAGATGCCTTTTTATAATAAATTTTTTCTATTAGTCTATTAAATAAAGATCCAAATTGATTATTGTTAATTTAGATTATTAAATTATAAACTTTAAAATCAATGAGTAGCGATAAATATATACATTCTGATGTAGAAAATAGAATTTATTCTTATTGGGAAAAAAATGGTCTTTTTAAGCCTAAAGAAAATACAAAAAAATTCTCAATTGTAATTCCTCCACCAAATGTGACAGGTAGTTTGCATATGGGGCATGCACTCAACAATTCTATTCAAGATTTATTAGTCCGTTATCATAGGATGAACAATTTTGAAACTTTATGGCAGCCAGGTACTGACCATGCTGGAATTGCCACACAAGCATTAGTAGAGAAAAAATTGACCTCTGAAAAAATTGATAAAAATGAAATTGGTAGAGAAAAATTCATTGAAAAAGTTTGGGAGTGGAAAGATCAATATGGAGATATAATTATTAATCAATTAAAAAAACTTGGTTGTTCTTGTGACTGGTCAAGAAATGCCTTCACTATGGATGAGAATTTATCTAAATCAGTTATTAAGGTATTTGTAGACCTTTATAACAAAGGTCTAATCTATAAAGATAAGAAATTAGTCAATTGGGACACAGTTTTAAAAACAGCTATTTCAGATCTTGAAGTAGATCAAAGAGAAGTAAATTCTAAAATTTATTACATTAGATATCCAATAGATGGAACAGAAGAATTTATTACAATAGCAACAACAAGACCTGAAACAATGCTCGGCGACACTGCTATAGCGGTAAACCCAAAAGATGAACGATTTAAATCCTTAGTTGGAAAAACTGTTACAATTCCAATTGTTGGAAGAAAAATAAAAATTATTGAAGATGATTACGCGGACCCTGAGCAAGGAACAGGAGCATTAAAAATAACACCTGCACATGATTTTAATGACTATGATGTTGGTCAAAGAAACAACCTTGAAATAATTAATATTTTCACCGAAGCAGGTAAAATAAATGAAAATGCTCCAAAAAATTATGTACGTCTTGATAGGTTTGAAGCTAGAAAAAGAATTTTAAAAGAACTTAAAGAAAATGAATTTTTTGTAAAAGAAGAAAATATTAAAAATAAAGTTCCTTATGGAGATAGATCTAATTCAATAATTGAACCTTTCTTAACAGAACAGTGGTTTGCAGATGCTGGTAAATTATCAGTTAAGGCTAAAGAAGTGGTTAACTCAAAAAAAACAAATTTCTTTCCTGAGAATTGGTCAAAAACTTATTTTCAATGGATGAATAATATTGAACCTTGGTGTATTTCTAGACAGCTTTGGTGGGGCCATCAAATACCAGCATGGTATGGTCCTGATGAAAAAATTTTTGTTGCTGAAAATGAAGATGATGCAAAACAACAAGCAAAAAAACATTATGGTAAAGATGTTGAATTAAATCGTGATCCAGATGTTTTAGATACTTGGTTTTCATCTGGCTTATGGCCTTTTGCTACACTTGGTTGGCCAGATGATAATAAATTTGTTGATAAATTTTACCCAACTTCAGTTTTAGTTACAGGTTTTGATATTATATTTTTTTGGGTAGCTAGAATGATTATGTTTGGTACAGAGTTTTTAAACAAAGAACCTTTTAAAGATATTTACGTTCACGCATTGGTTAGAGATGAGAAGGGACAAAAAATGTCTAAATCAAAAGGAAATGTAATTGATCCTTTAGATTTAATTGAAAAATATAGTGCTGATGCACTTAGATTTACTTTGTTATCAATGGCGTCACCAGGTACTGATGTTAAGCTTTCTGAGGATAGAGTTAAAGGTTACAGAAATTTTTTAAATAAATTATGGAATGCAAATAATTTTTTAATCTCTAATGAATGTGATTTTAAAGATATAGATAAAGTTTCTAGTTTAAATGTAAATATTAACAAATGGATTTATTCAGAACTTATTGAAACTAAAAATAAGATAGAAAAAAATCTTGAAGATTATAGATTTGATGAAGCTGCTAAAAATGCTTATCAATTTGCATGGCATTCGTATTGCGACTGGTATTTAGAATTATCAAAAACAATACTTTTTTCAGATGATGAAAAAGCTAAAGCTGAGGTTAAAAAAGTATCATCTTTTGTATTCAAACAAATTTTGATTTTGCTACATCCTTTTATTCCTTTTGTAACAGAGGAAATCTGGCTTAAAAACAAATTTGATAATGATGGGAGTGATTATTTGATGCTTAAAAATTGGTTATCAGGTGAAATAAATAAGGACAGTAGTACTGAACAGGTTGAGAATATCATTAACATTATTTCAGAGATTAGATCATTTAAAAATGAGTTAAATGTAAGCCCAGGCTCATTTATTGATGTATCAATAAGCAATATTAATAAAAATCAAAAAGACTTTATTAATACAAATGAAATTATTCTAAAAAAACTAGGAAGAATAAAAAGCATATTAGATAAGGATTTAGATAAACCAGCTGCGACAATGGTTGTCTCTGGTGATTTATTTAAGATTTATTTTGATAAAGATGTTGATTTAAAATTAATAAAGGAAAATTTAACAAATAAGCAAAGTAGATTAGAGCAAGAGATGAATAAAATATCTCAAAGATTAGAGAATAAAAGTTTTGTAGACCGAGCTCCAAAAGAGATTGTTGAACAAGAAAAAAATAATTATAATAATTTAAAGAATGATATTGAGAAAATATCAGTAACAATAAAGGGTATATAATGGCAAAATTCAATAAGAAGAAACTTCCAAGTAGACATACATCATTAGGTGCAGATAGAGCTCCACATAGATCGTTTTATTATGCTATGGGAGAAACTGAGAAAGATGTAGCAAAACCCTTTGTTGGTGTAGTTTCAACATGGAATGAGGCAGCGCCGTGTAACATTGCGTTAATGAGACAAGCTCAATCAGTTAAAAAAGGTGTTAGAGCTAATGGAGGAACACCAAGAGAATTTTGTACTATCACTGTTACTGATGGTATTGCAATGGGTCATGAAGGAATGAAGTCTTCATTGATATCTAGAGAAGTAATTGCAGATTCTGCTGAACTTACTGTTAGAGGTCACTGTTATGATGCTTTAGTTGGTATTGCGGGATGTGATAAATCCTTACCAGGTCTAATGATGTCTATGGTAAGATTAAATGTACCAAGTGTATTTATATATGGTGGATCAATCCTTCCAGGCAAATATAAAGGAAAAGATGTAACAGTTGTAGATGTATTTGAAGCGGTTGGAAAACATTCAACTGGTCAAATGTCTGCTGCAGAACTTAGAAAATTAGAATTAGTTGCTTGTCCAAGTGCAGGTGCTTGTGGTGGACAATTCACAGCAAATACTATGGCGTGTGTATCAGAAGCAATTGGATTAGCATTACCTTATTCAGCAGGTACACCAGCTCCATATGAAGAAAGAGATAAATACGCAAAATCAAGTGGTAAAACGGTTATGAACCTTTTAAAAAAAGGAATTAAACCAAGAGATATTGTTACAAGAAAAGCTTTAGAAAACGCTGCAACAGTTGTTGCTGCAACTGGTGGATCTACTAATGCAGGATTACATTTACCTGCTATTGCAAATGAAGCAGGAATTAAATTTGATTTAATGGATGTTGCTAAAATTTTTAAAAGAACACCTTATCTTGCAGATTTAAAACCAGGTGGAAAATATGTTGCAAAAGACATGTGGTTAGCAGGCGGTGTTCCAATGTTGTTAAAAACTTTGTATGAAGGTGGATATATTCATGGTGATTGCATGACTGTTACTGGAAAAACTATGAAGGAAAATTTAAAAAGTATTAAATTTAATCCAAAACAAAAAGTAATGAGATCTTATAAAAATCCATTATCACCAACAGGAGGTGTTGTTGGATTAAAAGGAAACTTAGCTCCAGAAGGTGCAATTGTAAAAGTTGCAGGATTAAAGAAATTACAATTTACTGGAAAAGCAAGATGCTTTGATAATGAGGAAAGCGCAATGAAAGCTGTTCAAAGCAGAAAGTATAATGATGGTGATGTAATCATCATTAGATATGAAGGACCCGTTGGAGGTCCAGGTATGAGAGAAATGTTATCGACAACAAGTGCAATTTATGGACAGGGAAAAGGAGAGAAAGTAGCCCTTATTACTGATGGTAGGTTCTCTGGTGCCACAAGAGGCTTTTGTGTGGGCCACGTGGGCCCTGAGGCCGCTCTAGGGGGTCCTATAGGCCTTTTACGTACAGGAGACATTATTGATATCGATGCTAAAAAAGGAACTATTAATGTAAGACTTTCTAAAAAAGAATTAGCTGCAAGAAAAAGAAAATGGAAGGCTAGAAAATCAGATTTTGGATCAGGAACTTTATGGAAATATGCACAAACTGTTGGACCAGCATATTTAGGAGCACCAACACATCCAGGTAAGAAAAAAGAAGTTAAGGATTATTCAGAGATTTAATGAAAATTCGTCCAGTTATTTTATGTGGAGGTGCTGGAACTCGACTTTGGCCAAATTCTAAAAATCATCAAGCAAAACAGTTTATTGATTTTGGTAATTGGACTTTGTTCGGAAAAACACTTGAGAGAACAAAAGCATCAATTTACGATGCTCCAATCATAAGTACAAACAAGAAGTATTTAAAAAAAGTTAAACAGCATTTAAGAAAAAACAAAATAAGCAAATATAAAATTGTTGTTGAGCCTGCAAAAAGAAATACCGCACCAGCTATTTTAAGCACTGCCTTAATTAAAAATATACCTGATAATCAACCTTTGATGTTTTTTACTGCTGATCATTTAATTGAAAAAATGAGTATTTTTAACAAGGCAATTAACAATAATAAATCAAACCTTAATGAAGAAAATATATTTGTATTTGGCATTAAACCTAAATCTCCAACTAGTGATTATGGATATTTTTTAACTAAAAAAGTTAAAAGAAATATCAATAAAGTAACTAGATTTATTGAAAAACCTAAAGAAGTTAAAGCAAAACAAATTATAAAGAATAAAGGCTATTGGAATTCTGGAATGTTTTATCTTCGTAAAGACTCAATTATTAATAACTTTAAAAAACTTCAGCCAAAAACATATAGAAATTGTTTAAATGCAGTTAAAAAAGCAAAATATAATTCTAATACTTATTACTTAAATAAAGCATCATTTATAAAAGCTACAGCAAAATCTTTTGATTATGCAATTTTAGAAAAAACCAAACAAATTAATGCAATTAAACTAGATATACCTTGGTCAGATCTTGGTAGTTGGAAAGAAATCTTGAAGATGTATGACAAAAATAAAAACAGATATATAAAGAAGAATAATATTTATTATCGCCCGTGGGGTAAATACACAAACTTATTTGAGGGTAAAGAGTTTCTGATTAAAGAATTGTATGTAAAACCAAAAGGTATATTAAGTTTGCAAAAACATCATCACCGAGCTGAACACTGGTTGGTTACTCAAGGAAATGCAAAAATTACGCTTAATAAGGATATTATTATTAAAAAACCTGGAGAACATATATTTATACCATTAGAAGCTATTCATAGAGTTCAAAATTCAGGTAAGAAACCAGTTAAGATTGTTGAAGCTCAAGTAGGTTCAATTTTAAAAGAAACGGACATTGTAAGATACCAAGACGTTTACGGAAGAGTAAAATAAATAATTAATGGACACCACAGTTTTTTTTGTAATTCTATTAGCAACTATTATGCATGCCATTTGGAATGCGATGGTTAAACATCATCCAGATAAGGCTATAGCAGTGCTAGCTATTGTTTTAGGCCACATACCTTTAGCTTTAATTTGTATTTTGTATTTTCCTTTACCTGGAAGAGAGGCACTACCTTATATAATTGCAAGCGTAATAGCACACCAAGGTTATCAATGGTATATGCTGAATTCTTACAAAGTAGGTGACTACACTAATGTCTATCCAATATTCAGAGGCTTTGGACCTTTGTTGGCTACATTAATCTCCATAATATTTCTTGGCGTTGTATTTAAAATAGCAACTCTAGTATCAATATTATTAATCTGTGCAGGAATTATGTTTCTTGGATTATTTGGTTCAAAAAACCAAAATCAAATTGAGATAATTAAATACTCATTACTTACTGGATCATTTATAGGTCTTTATTCGTTGATAGATGGATACGGAGCAAGAGTAAGTACATCAGCAATATCCTATATTAGTTTTTCCTTTTTATTTAGTGCTTTAGTTTTTCCTATCATTTTAAAACTTAATAAATATGAGAATATTTTTTCTAAGGTTTTTAAAGATGCAAAAATGATATTTTGGGTAGGGGGCTCTATATCTTTTATTATTTATGTAATAGTTGTTTGGGGCTTCACAAAGGCTCCAATTCCTCTAGTTGCAGCACTAAGAGAAACGAGTATTTTTTTCTCAATATTTATTGGCTATTTCTTCTTAAAAGAAACTATCAATCTTAAAAAAATAATCTCTATTGTGCTTATAGTTATTGGTGTGATTGGGATAAAGCTATTTTAAATATAGTTGAATAATTTAAGAATAATTATTGTATTCAAAAGCAACAGCATTATAGGGACAACAGTTCTTATAAGTTCCATTATATGATTAACTCGATCAAGTTTTCTCTCCAATTTTCTAATTGGACTCATGTTGTTCCATTCTTTTTCTGTGAAGCCGTACCTTTTTTGATTTTTTTTCATAATAAAAAAAATACTTTTAATGATTTTATGGAAAAATTCAAATTTTTTGATTATTTACTAATGATATAATCATACTACTATATAAAAAATGGAACTTTTACTCATTATTTTAATAATTATCGTTGCGTTTTTAACTTATTTATTACTAAAAAAAGAAAGAGTATTAGGAATTAATGTTGAAGATAAACAAGAACAAGTTCAAACCAAAGTTATTGAAAACAAAAATTATAGAAACAATATTTATAATTTATTAAATTATTTTCCTGAAGCTGTAATAGTAATTGATAAAGCCAAAAAAATTATATTTAGTAACAATTCTGCTACAGATTGGTTTCAAATAAAATTAAACGAAAACATCAGTGCGTTTTTAAGAAATCCTGATTTATT
>CACJIJ010000029.1 GCA_902593445.1 uncultured Pelagibacteraceae bacterium | reverse complement strand
TACTATAATATTTTTTTATTTCATTTGAGTATGACAATTGTGAATCATCAAAATAAATTCCAGGCTGTAATAAAAAATGGCATTTGACTGACTGATTTAAACACAATATTTTTATTATTTTTTTTCTATAAGTATAATCTGCAGCAGCAATTTCAATATTTTCTTTATTAGCAAATTTAACATTAGATTTATCTCTTATAGATTTATAATTAAAAATTTTTTTAAAAATTAATTCAAAGAATAAACTTTTTTGAATCAATTTTTCTAAAATAATTATTTCTGGTTTATTGATTCTTGCTTCAACTCCTTGTATCCAATAAGTATCATGTTCAGGGTTAGCTCCTAATTGGACTCCTGTAAATTCATTTATTCCATCTAGAAAAATTATATGATCAACATTGTTTATTTTAGGTATATGCTCAATAAAGCTTCCAAGATTATTTGACATTCTTGCACCAGAATTTGCTAAATTTATAGATCTATATTTCTCAAAATTATCTTTAAAAGCGTAATATTCTATACTTGTAAGAAAATTTGGTGTTTCGTTATTAGCCATTGATGATCCACCAAAAAAAACTACATTTACAGTTCTTTTTGTAAATAATTTATTTACACAATCTAAGTCTACTGAATTATCATTAGCACCAAATCTTGGATGCCAATTCATCCTACCTGTTTTAGTTAAAAGACCCCTACTAATACAGTTGCCACCATTAAACTTATGCCTCATAGGTTTCGATTTATCAAGTTCCAAATCTGAATATTCCTTATAAAAACTATCTCTATCTAATTTTTCTCCTAAAAAATTCTCTCTAAAAAAGTAATTATATGTAAGTTCTATGAATGCTATTGTTAAAATTGTTGTAAATAAAATTAATAAAATATTTTTAATTTTTTTCATTCAATTGAGTTTTTTTTAACTCTTATTTTCTATTTTAAATTTTGAAATATAATCTCTTAAATTTAACCTACAATCTATTCTATTTATTTTGGTATTCGAAACTCTATCAATAACTACAGACTTAAATCTCTCTCCCAATCTCGGTTTTAAATATTTTATT
The DNA here is from genome assembly GCA_902593445.1 of uncultured Pelagibacteraceae bacterium. Classification (GTDB taxonomy): domain Bacteria; phylum Pseudomonadota; class Alphaproteobacteria; order Pelagibacterales; family Pelagibacteraceae; genus Pelagibacter. Next base: position 9,747 of record CACJIJ010000029.1, on the reverse strand, counting down.
TGTGAACTAAACATTTTTGCAACATTTTTTATAGTATAAGATTTATTGTTTGCTAAACTGTAATGACTATTTCTATTTTTTTTCCAAGCTAGGTAGCAACCATTTACAGTATCGGCTATATGAGTAAATTTTCTACTTTGATTGCCTGGCTTTACAACGGGCATAGGTTTGTTTTTTTTATAACATTCCTCAAAAATTCCAATAACAGTTGCCATTTTACCGGTTGAGATTTGTCTTTTTCCATAAACATTATAAAAATAAAGTATTTCATATTTTAAACCAAACCATCTATTGAGTTGAGTTATCATTTTTAAATTTTGAGCTTTACTGTAGGCGTATGGAGATAAAAACTGGTCCTTTCCTTTATTTCCTAAACTCGCAGACGTTGCTGAATAAATAATTTTAATTTTATTTTTAGTACAAAATTCTAAGACTTTTGATGTACCTATAATATTTGATGAAAAACATTTATCATAATCCCTAAAACTTTGATGTATCCTGGCATATTCTCCAAAATGAAAAATTACTTTTATATTTTTTTTATATCTATCTAGAATATTAAAAATATTTGAAGTTTGATTTTTTATATATTTAACTCTTTTATTTTTAATTTCATTTTTTTTATATCCATAAGTATAATTATCTATGCTAATAATATGATCTTGGGTTTTATTTAATAAGAATTCAATTAGGTTTGATCCTATAAAACCAACACCTCCAGTAATGACTATAAATTTTTTCTTACTCATCATAAAAATTTAAAAAAGTTATAAACTATAGACATTGTCTCATAAATTATGACTTTAAGTTTAGAAAATTCAAAAAACCATATTTTATCTTTGTTAATATTTGTTTCTGGAACTATATGAAATTCTTTATTATTTATGACTCTACTTAATATCATTCTTAATCTTTTTTGGTGGTAAGATCCAGTTATTATGTTTGCTGATTTAATATTATTTTTATCCATCAATTCATTTAAATTTTTAATATCCTCAAAAGTAGAACTGGATGGTTTATTTAATACAATAATATCATTTTCAGGAATACCCATAGTTATAAGTAAAGCTTTCATAAGATCAAATTCTTCAACTAACTGCTTTCGTCCTGAGAGAATTATTTTTTTTCCCAAATCGTTGTTATAATAGTAAAAAACATCAAGAGCTCTCTGTTGATAACTGTTATTAATATAAGATTGTTGTCCATAGCCACTCAAGCCAATGATTGCGTCAGACTTAATGGGTGAATCATTAATTATTAATTTTTGACCCAAATAATAGGGTAATGGAGATACAAAAATTATAAAATATATAGCCAAAAAAATTGAAGAATATTTAAAAATTTTATTTTTAATTTTTTTATATTCGGTAATAAAATTCTTTTCCCAATTCAAATCCTCTGTTTTTTTTGTTTCTACAGATTTATTTATTGTATCTGTTATTAATGAAAATCTTGTTTTCCAACTATTATTTTTTGAAACTAAAATTCGTTTGTTGGATTTTTCAAAACCATCGTTTTCTATATTTGTTTTAATTAATTCACTAAAATCCTCCTTGGAATTGGAAATATCGACTATATTTTGATTTTCTTTATTGTAAAAACCAACTTCATAAATATTTGTTGAAACAACTGGTTTTCCTAAAGCTAATAATTCATTTAATTTTGCTGGATATATAGCATCAGTAAAATTATTGATCTTATAAGGCATAATTCCACAATCAAAATTTTCAATATAATTTTGAAGTTCTGAATGTTTTTTCTTTCCTAGAAAAAATATATTTTTTTTTGCTGATAGTACTTTAATTAAATGATTTTCAGCTTCACCAATCATAACAAAAGAAAAATTTTTTAATTTTTCCGATGAAAATAAAATTAAATCTAAGTCAATCTTATTATTTATACCTCCAATAAACCCAACAATTGGCTTAGAAATATTTTTTATATCCTCGGGAATAGTTTTTTGAACAGACTCATTAAATTTATCTAATTCTACTCCTGCTGGAATTTTATAAACATTTGTATTTTTATCTTTATATCTTTCAAAAAGTTTTTGTGAAGTTGCAAATATTAAATTAGATGTGTTAATAATTTTCTTCTCAGACAACAAAAACTTTTTATTTAGTGATGCCATCTCATGATTATCACTTGAATAATAAATTTTGAGAACAAAACTAGAGTTTTCAATAAATTCATTGATTAATGGAGTTGCTAGAAAAGTAATAAATACCACGTTATTAAATCTATTTTTGTTTAGCCAAAATCTTAAAATTCTGCTGAAAAAGAGTGAATTTAAATACTTTGCTATTTCAGAATACGGTAAAGGAATTAATATTGGTGAAAAAATAGTTAAGTTTTTATCAATTTTTTTGAAGCCTCTAGTGCTACTAAACCAATTTTTTATTCTCTCAATAACTCGAGGAAAATCTTTTAGTTTTAAAGATCTTACCCCTGTATTTTCAATAAATAAAACCCTATAACCTTTTTCTGAAAGAGATTTTGCCAACCTGTGTTGAGTAATCCAATCATTATTCCAATCTCTTGCACCAAATATTACAAAATCTATGTCTTTCATTTAATTGACGCCTTAATTTTTGAAATATTTTTTTTTAAAATAAGCGCATAGGAAATAGTCATAATTAAAATTATTATATAAACATTAATATTAAAAAAGTAATCAAATAAAATTGGTGAATAAAAAAATAATATTAAAATCAAATACTTTTTATTATTATAATTTTTATTTATAATATGATGAAAATGATTTTCATCTGCTTGAAAAGGATGTCTTCTATCTAGTACTCTTTTTATAATTAATCTTAAAAAATCGATAACTGGTACGAACATAATTAATAAAACACTTTCTACATTAAGATTATTTTTTTCATATAAACTAATAATAGATAGTGATAAAATAAAAGAAATTGCATAAACTCCGCTGTCTCCTAAATATATTTTACCTTGACGATTTAAAAATATAAAGAAAAGTGTAAAAATTACAAAAGTTAGTACAAAATATATCTGGAAATTATAAAGAAATAGTATTGAAGCAATAGATAAATAATAGATGGCGGAAATTAAATTTATGCCATCAAGCATATTAAGCATATTTATATAGGTAACAACGCATAAAATTGAAAATAATATTCCCAAATTGAATAAATCTATTGAGTTTTCAAGAAAGTAAAAATTTAAATTATTAATTACAATTTGTTCATTAATCATAAATATTACACTTAAAATTATAGATAAAAGTACTAATTTAGTAAAAGGCTTAAGTTTTATTTTATCATCAACAAATCCAATACAAAAAATAAAAAATAGTGATAAACAAAAAATTATAATATTTTTTTTTCCAAAAAACCCTAAAGAGAGAAAAAATGATTTTGAATTAAAAAAATAATCAAAACAAAAAAAAATAAATATATTAATTAGAAATAATAAGCCACCTAGTAAGGGTACTGGTTTTATTTGTTTTTTTCTTATTTCATCAGGATTGTCATAAAGATTATATTTCTTTCCTATTAATTCAAAATTTTTAACAAAAAATAAATTAACAAGTGTAAGGGTTAAAATTAAATATAATAAATTTTGCATTTAATTTTTAAGTAATTTTATAATATTTTTTATACCAATTTATAAAGTTTTTAATTCCTTTATTAATTTTTGTTGTTGGTTCAGATCCACATAATAATTTTAATTTTTTAGTCGAAGCTTTTGTTGATAAGGAATCTCCATCTTGAAGAGGTAAAAATCTTTTAATTGATTTTTTTTTGAGATTTTTTTCTATAATTTTTATAAAACTAGTTAATTTAATTGTTGTTTTTGAGCCTAAATTTACAATATCAAAAGGTATATTATATTTATAATTTTTTTTTTGTTTTTTTAATACAATCTTTTCTAAAATATTAATCGCATCATCTATGTAAGTAAAAGATCTGCTCATTTTACCGTTATTGTAAACCTCGATTTCTTTGTTACTCAAAATTTTTTTTGTAAATTTAAATAATGCCATATCTGGTCTTCCCCAGGGACCATAAACTGTAAAAAATCTAACCCCTGTTGTCCTAAGATTATTCAAATAGCTTTTTGTGTAGGCCATGTTTTCGTTTGTTTTTTTTGTAACAGCGTAGATACTTAATGGTGTATCTGTCATATCACTTTCAGAATTTAATTTATTAAAATCCCTTGATCCATATACACTTGAACTACTGGCATATACAAAATGTTTAATTTTGTAATTTGAAGCTAACTCAATTAGGTTAAAAAAACCAATAATGTTAGATGACAAATACTTTTGTGGATATTTCAATGAGTATCTCACACCAGCCTGGGCCGCAAGGTTAACAACGATATCGGGTTGAAATTTCTTAAAAATTAAATTTAATTTTTTTTTATTTTTTAAATCAACTTTTAAAAATTTAAAATAATTGCTCTTTTTTAAAATTTTAATTCTGTCCTTCTTTAATTTTGTTGAATAGTAATTATTTAGGTTATCTATTCCTAAAATTTTATGTTTTTTTGTTGATAAAGTACGAGCCAAGTGCATACCTATAAAACCTGCAGCACCTGTAATTAATATTTTCATAGTAAGCTCTAATATTGAATATATATTTTATTATATTTAATTAATTTTAATTTTATTATTTTTAACATTAAAATCATTTAAAAAGATACCAACAGGTAAAAAATAAATTATGGATTGCCAATTATTAAATAAATTGCCTGTTTGAGCAAATGGCCATAAATTTAAGTAAATACAAATTAGAATACATAATCTTGAATTTGATAGAATGTTGTTATGGTCATTTTTGATTTTTTTTAAGATTTGAATTAAAAAAATGTAACTAATCCATAAGAATATTGCTACAAAAAATAAGAAACCAATTATTCCATTCTCTACTAACAATTGAGCATAAATATTGTGTGGGTGTGATGAGCAACTGCAGCAGTCAATTTTATATTTATTACAATTATTTTTGAAACCCTTGTTACCTTTTCCAAAAATTGGATTTTCTTTAAAAATATTATAACTAACAATAAAATAATTTATATGTTGAGTTAGAAAAGTGATTTCTCTTCCACTATCTAGTTTAAATTTATAGAGTTGTCCTCCCTCGGTTACACCCTTCTCTGATCCAAAATCAAGTAAAGTTTTTTTTATAAATCTATCATAAGTAGGTTGATGAATGATTAGTGTAAGAATTATTGTCATTATAGAGAGAAATATAAAAGTTAATTTTAATTTATAATTATACTTGGAGAGTATCAAAAAAATAATTGAACCAAGTAGGAAAAGTAAAAATGGCATTCTATCTCCTGATAAAAATATAATTGAAAATGATAGTATATAAAAAATTACAAAGTATAAGTTCTTTCTATGATCTTTACTACCAAAAGTCATAAACCACAATGATGCAACTAGAAAAAATAATTTACCAAGATAGCTCCCCAAAACATATTCATCTTTGAAAAAACTAACTAATCTTCCTTTTTCAATATTTCCATAACCAAAAATGTTCTTGCCAAAAAAAAATTCATAAAAACCATCAAAAATTAATAAGAAAAATGCAATTAATAATGAATATAAAAAATTTTTTAAAAAATTTTTATCTACATCAGATAAATATAAAATTATTAAAGGTAAGATTAAAAATCTTATGTAAGTGAAGGAAGATTTGATAGAGTCAAAAAAATTATCTGAAAAAAAAGATAATAAAACGATATAAATCCAATAAGCGAAAAAAAATTTAAAATATTTGTTATTAAAATATAGAAAATTATTATTTTTTAAACAGCTAATTAAAAAACTAAAAAAAAGAATAACAATTATTAAATCAGCTAAAAAAATACTAAATATTAATGAAAATGGAAGCAAACAAACTAAATAAGTTTGTGTTTTTACATAAAAAGAAATTTGGTCAGTATCACAAGTCGATGGGTTACTATTCATTTTTGAATTTTTTATTTATTAAATTTATAATTTTTTCACAAATTACAGGTGCCGCATCTATTTTTCCACACATTATAGAAATCTGTCTATTTTCTAATATAATAGAACTTAATCTATTGTCATCATTATCATTCCTAAGTTTAACTTTATGACTAAGAATTAGTTCTGATTTCATATTTAAATTTTTAAAATTTATAATTCTAGATGCATCATTAATTATATTCTGTTTAACCTTATTTTTATTAAGAGTTTTTATCTTATCATTTATTTTTTTAAACGATTTAGATTTATAAATAGGAGTATATTTTACACTTGAAATTGTGGACTCCTTCTTATTTTGTGGATAAAGAGAGCAATAGTTACCATCCATAATTGTTAAGCCGATTTGTTCTTTAAAGGGTTTCAAAATTTTAACCATACCAGTTAATTCAAATTTTATTTTAAATTTTTTTTTTTTTAGTCCTAAATTTGGATTTTCGTAAGTAGTGTTAATTATTAAATCATATGATTTGAATTTCTTTTTTCCAGAATAAAGAATACCATTCAAATTATCTATTTTATTTATTTCTAGCCCTGTACGAATGTTGGTTTTTTTTTGTATTTTTTTTCTTAAGTAAGGAATTAATTTATCAATCAAAATTACTCCCTCCTCAGTGTTTATGCATCCATCTATTTGATTAGAGTCTAAATAATGAGAATAATTGATGCTATTTATTTTTTTAAATTTAAGACCTAATTTTTTGTATATTTTTGTATATTTTTTAAAATTAATTTTGCTTTCTTTATGGACTAGATAGTAATTTTTTTTCGGAAAGTATAAAAACTTTTTAAATTTTTTTTTAAATAAACTAAAGCCATTTATGGTTTGCAAAATTGTGTCTTTTGATCTTGGATAATGATAACCTTTATGTAGCCGATATTGATTTTTTTTTGCGGTAGAATTTAAAGTTTTATTTTTTTTTTCAAATAGATCTAATGAAATTTTTTTATTTTCACTTAACTTATCTGCAATATAAGCACCGTATAATCCAATTCCAATAATAGCAATTTTCATAATTTATAATTAATTTCCTTAAAATTATTAAAACAGTTTTCGATAGTTTTGGTACATAGTTTCACATGAATAATATTTCATAACTATTTTTCTTGAAACATCAGACACTCTTTTTTTAATTCTTTCATTTAAAACTAAGTATTTTATTTTTTTAAATATTTTATCTTTATCGTTGTTTACCAAAATAATATTATTTACACGATTAATTGATTTGATAAGATTTTGATTTCCTCCTATATTTGAGGCTATTACTGGTAATGACATTGACATTGCTTGTAATATTGAGGTGCTAGTTGTTTCATCTTTACTTAGATGAATATAGGTATCCAATTTACGGAACCATTTAATTAAATCATCCTCTTTTAATCTTCCGTTAAAAATTATTATATTATGTAATTTTTTGTTTTTCGTTTCTTTTTTTAATGGTTTTAAATTTATTCCATCTCCTGCAAATAAAATTTTGATTTTATTTTTAACAAAAAAAAACTTATTTAAAAAAACAATATCAATTAACAAATTGTGAAGCTTATCAGGTACCATTCTTGCAGCCATACCAATATATTTAACTTTTTTCATTTCTTAAATTTTTTAGTGTTAATTCCATTCTCTATGATGTTAACTTTTTTACAAAAAAATATATTGTTAAGTTTAAACATAAGATCTTTTTTACTCCTTTTTGAAACTAAAACAATTTTATCTGCCAAAAATGAGTTAAAAATATATGCAAGCCAATCTTTAATGCTTTTTGTTTTATCTGGGGTATGATGAACATAGATTAGTTTTGTGCTTAGAAATAAAGAGTAAATAAAAAAAGGAATCATATTATAATCATGGATAATTATAACTTCTGGTTTTTTTGACTTAATAATTTGAATAATTTTTCGAATATTAACTCTATATCTAATTTTTTTTAAATAAAGAAATTGAATATTTAATTTTTTACATTTGTCTTTATAACTTTTAATCAGTTTTTCTACTCCGCAAAATAAAAAAAAGTTACTTATTTTTTTTTTATTTTTTTGACCTTCCACAAATGAAAAAGCTACTGTACTATTTCCTCCAAGACCAGTGTAGACAATCTGCATTATTATCATAAAATTATTTTTTAATTTTTATATTCTTGATAACAATTTTTACAGTAGTTTGGGATTTTATTATTTTTAATATCGCTTCTAAAATTTTTATATTTCTGAGAATTCCAGATATCTTTAAATGAGCTATCTTTTATATTACCAAAGGAAACCACTTTTTCATCACCAATAATACAGCAAGGAACTACATCTCCAGTTTTGCTTATATATGAACTTTCCCATGGCCACACACATTGTTTTTTGAAACTCAAAAGATTTTCTTCAAAAATATTAACTTCCAAATCCTCTAGCTCTCCCCTTTTTTTTATTTTTTCAATTTTTTCTTTGATTAGATCAATTTCAATTTTTTTAGTTCTATTAATTTCATCCCATTCACTTTTGCCCCAGCCAGAAAGATGAAATTGGTAAGTTAATTTATCAAAACCTATTTCTTTACAGATTGAAAAAATTTCCTCAAATTCCTCAACATTATCATTTTGAACAACACACCACGCAGAGATTTCAGGTCTAATTATTTTTTTTTTAAAAAGTCTCACTAAATTTTTACAGTTAGAAACAACAGTATCAAAATTAGACTTGACCCTTATTTTTTGAAATACTTCTGAAGATGCTCCATCTATACTTACTGTTATTCTGGATAAATTTGATCTGAGTAATTTATTGATATTATTCTCATTTAACAAACTTCCGTTGGTTGTTATCTCAGAAACAATTCCATAACTGCTCGCATATTCTACCATTTCATAAAAGTTATTATTTACAAGAGGCTCACCCATGCCCTGAAGTTTTATTTTTAATAATTGTTTATTATCATCAATAGTTTTTTTAAAAGTTTCAAAATTCATATTCTTAGAAATAAAATTTGGTGACGAAACTTGGCACATTGTACATCGAAAATTGCATCCTGTAGTAGGTTCAATATCCATAGTTATTGGCAAATAATTGAGATGCTTAATCCTGCTATTTTTTGAAAGAAAAAATTTAAGGAAATTAAAAAGTTTTAAAATTATTTCTTTTTTAGGAAACCAAATAATATATTTGTTTATTTTATAATTCATTAATTGTTTTATTATTTATCTAAATATATTTTTTTTTCTAACATATAATTAAAAAAAGGAAATTTTGGCTCAATATAAAACTGTTTCTTGTATATAGTGGAGTTTATAGACCAATTTTTTGCAGGATTTAATTGCATCATGATCTGATTTCTTTTTAGATTTTGAGAAGGATTACCGGCCTTGTGATAACATAATTTTGGAAGAAAAATTAACAACTCATCTACTGAAGATTTCATTTCAAAAAAATTTGAAATATCAAATTTATCTTTTCTTAAGAGAAAATTATTGCTTTCCCTTTTTCCAAGAATTTGAATTCCACCTAGATTTCCAGATGACATATCATTTAACGGTATGATTATTTTTAATGTATTGTTACTAAATGGTTTATCATTATGCCATTTGTTTGCATACCAATCACCCTTTTCATCAGAACTGGGCACATGTAAAATTTGATAGCTGGTAAAAAAATCAATTGAATATTTGTAATTTGTTCTTTTAGTTATTTGATCTGCTAATTTTTTTTCTAAGAATAAATAATAAAGAAAATCAAAAAGGGAGTTTTTTGTTACTATATTTTTGCTAGTATACTTATTT
>CACJIJ010000028.1 GCA_902593445.1 uncultured Pelagibacteraceae bacterium | reverse complement strand
ATTTCGATAGGCCTTGCAGCTTTTTTTGGATACCTTTTTGAGGGAGATGTAAGTGCTTATTACGCAACTGACGGTCCTAAAGAGTGGTTAACCGCTGGGATTACAAATTTCAGGAGTAATTATTGGGACGTAGAAACAGATACTTTAATAGCTATTCCGTTATTTATTTTTATGGGGATCATGCTTCAAAAATCAAAGATTGCAGAAGATCTTTTAGTTACGATGGGACAACTATTTGGTCCAATTCCAGGAGGATTAGGTATTTCAGTAATTTTTGTTGGAGCATTACTTGCAGCCACTACAGGTATAGTTGGAGCCACAGTTATTGCAATGGGGTTAATTTCATTACCTACTATGTTAAATAACAAATATGACAAAAGTCTCGCAAGTGGAATTGTGTGTTCTTCAGGTACTTTAGGTCAAATAATACCTCCATCAATTGTTTTAATTATTATCGCAGATCAATTAGCTAGTGCAGCTGATGTAGCTAATACAATTCGACAGACGGATTATAAAATTTTAACAGGCGAATTTAATATGCCTGGAGAGTTTAGAGTAGGTTCTACTAGTGCTGGTGATATGTTTTTAGGAGCTTTGTTACCTGGACTGGTTTTGGTTGGTTTATATATGTTGTATGTTTTTGTTTATGCAAGAATAAATCCGAAAGCTGCACCACCAGTGTCATTTAAAGGAAATTTTGATTTTAAATTTTGGATAAAAGTTATTGGGGTAATAATACCACCTCTTGCCTTAATATTTGCTGTGCTTGGATCTATATTAATGGGGATTGCAACAGTGAATCAGGCTGGTTCTATAGGAGCAATTGGTGCAACTATGATGGCTGGTTACCGTCTTCATAAAGGTAGAAAAGATGCATATTACCCAATAATAATTTCAGTTATTTCAGTAATTCCTATATTTTTTATCGCAAAAAATTATAACTTAAATATTAAAGCTGTTGATACGAGAGATTTAACAGCAATATTCATTGCAGGTTTTTTTACATTCACTTTTTTAATTGGAATTATATGGAGCTTTTGGAGATCTTATAAGATCGATAATGTCTTAAAAGAAGTTGTTACAGAAACATGCGTAACTACGTCAATGGTATTTATAATTCTTTTAGGTGCAGCAATGTTAACTTCTGGTTTCAGAGCTTTTGGAGGAGAAGAATTAGTAAGAGACTTTTTACAAGATTTACCTGGAGGTTTTTGGACACAGTTTGTTGTTGTAATGGCTGTAATTTTTTTATTAGGTTTCTTTCTTGATTTTATTGAAATTGCAGTAGTAGTAGTTCCTATTATTGCACCGATATTATTAGCTGAACCAGGTGCAAATGTGAGTGCAATTTGGTTAGGGGTAATGATTGGAGTAAACTTACAAACATCTTTTCTAACTCCGCCATTTGGGTTTGCATTATTTTACTTGAAAGGAGTTGCTTCAAAATTAGTTACTACTTTAAATATATGGAAAGGGGTTGTTCCTTTTATAATTCTTCAACTTATTGGTCTTGGAATTGTTGGTTTTTACCCATCATTAGTAAACTATTTACCAGCAAGAACATATTTGACCTCTGCTGTAGCTCCTCCACCGATGAACCCAAAATTACAATATTGCTTGCAAGAATATAAATTTGCAATTTACAACAATAATGAAAATGAAATTAAAAACGCTATAAATAATTTTCAAAAATTAGTACCTTCAAACTTACCAGTTGATAAATTAGATATATTTGAAGAACATTTTGATAATGCTCTTGGAACTTTCGCAATAGTTAAAAAATTACAAAAAACAGAGGAAGAATATAACTTATTTGCAGAGGATTATAGAGATCTACATTTCTCTGTAAGAAAAAAACAGAAGAAAATTAGAAAAATTGAGGATAAAATTAAAAAAACAAAATCAGAAATTAGAAATTTAGATAAAGACGATGTATCAAGCAAAAATAAATTAGAACTCAAAATAGAAAATTATCAATTAGAAATTACTGAATTAAAAAATCAAATACCTGAAACTTGGACATCACGAAATAAAGAATTTGAAACACTTCATAAGTCTAAAAATACTAGAACAAAGCGATACAGAAAGAATGTCGACGAAGCATATGATAACTTAGATCAAATAGCATTATTTATAAATGACCATGAAAAGTTAAAAAATCTTTCGTCTGAAATTAAAGACTTAAAATATTCTATAAACAATAAAGACTATGAAAATTCAATTTCAATAATTGATAATCTTTTTGAAAAATTGGGTGAGATTTCTGGCACTGAAGAATTTGCTAATAAACTCGATGATTTAATAACTGTTATAGATAATGACGAAGTTGATGAACAAAAATTATTACTTGCTAGCTCTGAAACTTTCACCTTATTTGATCAAGAAGTTTCTTGGAGAGAAGATGCTAATAAAAATTTATTACCTGAGTTGATGAAATATAATGAAGTTATTAAAAATAATATTGGATTAAGGCTTCAGTCAAGATTGACAAAAGAACAAGCTAAATTTGTTGCAAGATGCAACTCAGTGCATAGAGATATATCATTAAACTTTTAATTAGTAAGTTTATCAGTTAATTCTGATCTAGTATAAAGACCTAAATCTTCAGCTTTAGATTTCAATTTTTCATTAATCTCTTTTAATTTTGGAACATTCAAATCTAGCTTATTTGCAATTTCAATAATTGATCCAATTATAGGATCTATTTCAAGGGGTTTGCCTGCATTTAAATCTTGAGCAGTAGAAGGTTTATGACCAATAATTGATACTCCACCTTTAATTCTATCTTCTACTGATATATTAAATTTTATACCAATTTTTTCACCAACATATTGGCATTCTTCCATTAGTATTTTTATAAGATTATATGTTTCTGGATCATTACCCATTTCATCCATAGTCATATTAGTAAGAGCGCTTACCGGATTAAATGAGCAATTTCCCCAAAGTTTTACCCATATTTCATCCCTTAAATTTTTCTTCTGAGGAGCTTTTAAGCCTCCGTCTATAAACAAACCCGAGATCATTTTAAGTCTATCTGATCTGGATCCATCTGGTTCACCTAGTGAAAATCTTTCACCATTTCCGTTATGTTTAATAATACCCGGTTCTAAAATTTGACACGCTGGATAGACTACACACCCTATTGCCCTTTCTGGTCCTAGTGTTTTCCAAATTTTTCCACCAGGATCTACAGTTTCTACAATTTTGTCATCAAGCTTGGTCCCTGTATTTGCTTTATAAAAATACCACCAAGGCAATCCATTAATTGCACAGATAATAGACGTTTTATTTCCAATAATTGGCTTTAAGCTTTCAGAAATTTTACTAATAGCATTGGCCTTCACAGATATAATTATAAAATCCTGCTGCTCTAAATCTTTAGGATTGTCAGTAACATCAAATTTATGATTAATCTTATTATCATCTCTTATAAAAGTAAGACCATTTTTTTCAATAGCTTCTTTATGGTCTCCTCTAGCAATCAAGGAAACTTTTGAATTAGTTCTTTTAAGACTTGTAGCAATAAAACCACCTATTGATCCAGCTCCGAATATACAAATTTTGGTCATTAATTTATCAACCCGAATTTTTTAGCCAAAGTATTTCTCTGTAGTTTTCCTGTTGCTCCTTTAGGTATTTCATTTACAAAAAATATTTTTTTTGGAACCTTAAACTTCGCAAGTTTTTCATTTGCATAAATTTTCACGTCTTCCTCTGTACAGTTCATTCCCTCTTTTACAATAATAGCAGTTGCAATTTCTTCTCCAAGCATTTTATCCTCATATCCAAAACATACAGCTTGTTCAACGAAAGGATGATCCATTAGAACATTATCCACCTCTAATGGAGATATTTTTTCTCCACCTTTATTAATTATTTCTTTCAATCTTCCTGAGATTTTTAAATATCCATCTTTATCAAAATAACCTTGATCACCAGTTCTAAACCAACCATTAGTAAAACTTGTTTTGTTTGCTTCTTCATTATTCTCATAGCCAAGTGTTACGTTTTCACCTTTTATACATACTTCACCTTCTTCTCCTTGTTTCATTATGTCCCCATTTTCATTCATGATACATACTTCTGGACCTGCTGGAAGGCCAACAAATCCTGCTTTTTGTTGCTTTGGTGGTAATGGATTAGATGTCATTTGATGTGTTGCTTCAGTCATTCCATATGCTTCAATAATAGGACAATTAAATGCTTCATTTAAATCTTTGAATACAGCAGGAGGTAATGAAGCTGAAGAAGATCTAATTAATCTTAAATTTAAGTTTTTTGCTACTTCTCTATTTTTATTTGCTCTTAATAAAATTGCTTGATGCATTGTTGGTACACCTGAATACCAAGTAATTTTTTCTGACCTAGATAAGTCGAGAAATTTTAATGCATTAAAACCACTAGACGCACATACTGATGCGCCAACTTTCATCGATGTTGCTAAAACCGCGATAAGGCCGTGAATATGAAACAACGGCATAATATTTAAACAATGATCATTTTCTGAAAGACTTAAACTTTTTGAAATATTTTCAGAAGATGAATAAATATTATTATTTGATAATGGAACAATTTTTGGTCTAGATGTAGTTCCTGAAGTATGTAGGACTAAAGCTTCGTCATTTCCGTTTGGTGATGAATAATCACTTTTACTTTCAAATAAGTCAAACAAACCTTCAGGTTGGTCTTTATGAGTTTTTAATTCACAAATTTCTATATTTAATTTTTTTGCAACTTCTACTGATGGGTTATTTGAATTTTTCTCAACAATTATCATTTTAGGATTTAAATCTTTAAGATAAAACTCATATTCTTCTGATTTATATGATGGATTAAGAGGAGCAGCAGACATATAACTTGAAATTCCTAAGAAACTAGTGGCCATAGCCGGTCCATTTGGCAGAACTATTGCTGCTCTATCTTTATTAGTTAATCCAGTCCCTGATAATTGTTTTGAAATATCTTCAATAAACGTTTTTAAATCTCTGAAACTAATTTTTGAATTTTTCTCTGATGAAATTGCAATTTTATCATCTTTAGTATTTTCAAAAATATTTTTAACAATTCTTTTGGATGACATTTAATACCCTTTTGCGTAACCATCTTTTCTAGGATCTGATCCACCTAAGAGATCGCCTTCATTTCTATTGATTTTTATAGCTTGACCACCACCATGTGTGCCATCAATATATTCTACATTGTGACCTATTTCTTTGAGTCCTTGGAAAATATTTTTATCAACGGTTTTTTCGAGTTTATAAATATTATTAAAGTGAAAAGCTCTAGGAAAACTCAAAGCTTCTTGTGGTCCCATCCCAAAATCAATCATATTATTTAAAACATGAACTTGTCCCACTGGTTGATATTGGCCTCCCATAACGCCATAACTTAAAGTTGCTTTGTTGTCTTTATCAATGACCATACCAGGAATAATAGTATGTAACGGTCTTTTTAAGCCTGCAATACAGTTTGGATGTCCATGTTCTACTCTGAAATTTGTACCCCTATTATGTAAAAGTATTCCACTTTTATTCGTAGTAATACCTGATCCGAACACATAACAAACAGAATTGATTATTGATACACTATTCAAATCTTTATCTACTACTGTTAGATATATTGTTTCTGGATGAGCTGGAATATTTAAGTTACCAACATCACTGCATGAATTTAAACTAATTTTATTAAAAATTTCTTCAATATTTTTATTACTTAAAATTTCTTCCAAATTAAAGTTAACAAAATTTGGATCACCCAAAATAGTTTCTTTAACTTTATAAGCTTGTTTTGTAACTTCTGCCTCAAGATGAAATCTTTCTGTACTATTTAATTTATAATTTTGAATATTTAGTTTTTCTAATAATTTCATCATAATCAATACCGTAACACCAGGGCCATTTGGAGGGCATTGATGAATAAAATCACCCTTATAACTAGATTTGATTGTATCTGATCGTATTGTAGTCTGTTTCGAAAAATCTTCAAAAGTATGTACACCACCTAATTCATTTAAAGTTTCAATTATATCTTTTGCAGTTTCACCTTCATAAAATTCTTTACTCCCCTTTTTACTAATTACTTCAAGAGTTTCCCCTAACGCAACATTTTTCATTAATTCATTTTCTTGATAAGTACGACCATCTTTCAAAAAAATTTTCTTTGAATTTTCATTACCATTTATTTTATTCAAACTATTTTTCCAAGCATTTGACACGACTCTAGTAACTTTATGACCATTCTTTGCAATATCAATTGCACCTAAAAATAATTGCTCAAAATCTAGCTTACCAAACTCTTTGTGAATTTTTTCCCAAGCATCCACTGCGCCTGGAATTGTAACTGAATGTGGACTGGTTAGTCCAATTTTATCAATATTTTTATCTTTAAAAAAATTATAATTTAATTTTTCTGGCGCTAGGCCTGATCCATTAAAAGATACTGGATCCTTTTTATCCATTTTGACTATTGCAAAGCAGTCGCCACCAATACTCGTTGCATTAGGTTCTACTACAGATAAAACAATCGAGGCGGCAATCGAAGCATCTACAGCATTTCCTCCTATTTTAAGTATTTTTAATGCTTCTTCTGTAGCTAAAGGATGTGAAGTTGCAGCCATTGCATTTGAAGAACGTGCATCTTTGTCTTTTGTTGATTGATTATTCATAGTAATGATTAATTCTTAAAAATTTATAAATGATTACTAAAGTAAATAAAAGCATTATCATATTTTGTGTTTTCGCCTTTGGATTTTTACTATCTAATCTGGTTAGATCTATAACCGCAACTCTAACTCCCGTTCTAACCTCTGAGTTTGATCTAACAGCAGGAAATCTGGGATTATTGGCAGGAGGCTATTTTATTGGTTTTTCGATAATGCAAATTCCTGTAGGGCTTTTATTAGATAAAATTGGACCAAAAAAGGTAATTGGTTATTTTTTAATAATAGCATTGATTGGAACAATATCATTTGCACTTGCAAAAAGTTTTACTGGATTATTTGTTTCTAGAATATTTATTGGTGTAGGCGTTAGCGCTTGTATGATGGGACCTCTTACTGGATATAGAGTATGGTTTGCAGAAAAATATCAACAAAGAGCGAATTCCTGGATGTTGATGGTAGCAAATATTGGATTTGTGTCGTCGACTTTACCTGTTCAAATACTATTGCCATACATTGGATGGAGATGGATTTTTATTTTAATAGCTATACTTATTTTATTTAGCATAATTTTAATTTTCTTATTAATTCCTAATTGGGAGCAAAAAGAGAGCACCTCAATAAAATCTGAAAAAGAGTCATTAAGCCAAATATGGAAAAATAAATTTTTTATAAGCATGATTCCTCTTGCTTTTATTAATTATGGCGGAATTCAAGCAATTCAAACTCTATGGGCTGGTCCATGGATGTTAAATATTACTGGTTATACACCTCTTCAAAGTGCCACAGGATTATTTTGGATAAATATTACTATGTTGATTTCATATTTTATTTGGGGATACATTTTACCAAAAATTTCAGAATACGGTATTAGTAGTATTAAATTAATTAAATTGGGCTTGCCTATAAGTTACTTTTCGTTATTCCTGATTATTTATTTTGGTAATAATGCAGGAGCATTTTTATTTACTTTATACATAATGACATCAATTGTAATTTCTTTAACACAGCCAGCAATTGCGCTAAACTTTTCAAAAAATCTAGCTGGCAAATCTCTTACTTCATTTAATGTATTTCTTTTTTCTGGGACTTTTTTTATCCAGTGGGGGATAGGATTGGTAATTGATTTATGTAATAATAATGGATTTAACATTTTAAGTAGTTATAGAATTTCATTTTCAGTATTTTTAATTCTTTGTGTATTAAGTTATATTTTTTTTATCTATTTAAATAAAAATGAAAATTAATATTAAAATGACATTAACCAACATATTATTGTTTATATTTTTAATTTATGTTTTGATTTGTATTTTTCTTTTTTTTTATCAAAGAAATTTACTGTATCATCCAGATGAGAACAATTATTCTGGAGACAATTTAGAAGTGGGCATAGAAAAAGTAAGTATCCAAACAACAGATGATATTAATCTTTTAGGCTGGTTTCATAACAAAAATTTAAAAAGTTATAAAACAATTGTTTTTTTTCATGGAAATGCTGGAACACTTGAAAATAGAATTCATAAATTAAATCATTTTAAAGACATGGATGTTAATTTTTTAATTATTGCATGGAGAGGGTTTAGTGGAAATAAAGGAAAGCCAACAGAGGAGGGGCTTTATTCAGATGGTAGAAGTGCAATAAAATGGCTTAAAGAAAAAGGTCTAAAAGAAGAAGATATAATAGTCTATGGAGAGTCATTGGGAACTGGAATTGCTACTGAAATTTCCCAGAATAAAAATTTTGCAGGATTAATCTTAGAAACGCCCTTTACATCAATGATAGAGGCTGCGAAAAATTTTTATCCATATATTCCTGTAGGTTTAATTTTAAAGGACAAGTATGAAAATAATGAAAAAATTAAAAATATTAATATTCCGGTATTAGTAATGCATGGTGAGGTTGATCAAATAGTTCCATTTTGGATGGGTAAAAAAATTTTTAAATTAGCTAGTCAACCTAAATATTCATATTTTACAAAATATGACGATCATATGATGGAATATGACGATAAACTTGTATTAGCTCTTAAATCTTTTATTGATAGTTTAAAATAAGCCATAATCTAAACAAACATAATTCAAATTTTTTTTTTAAGTTAATTTATGAAAAATTTTTTCTTATTTATTATTGTGTTGTTTTCATTAAATAATTTATCAAATGCCACCCATTTTTTTCATTTGTCTTAATTGAGATAGATAATCTTCCATAGAGAATTGACCTTTTTTTAAATTTTCCTCTGCTTGTTTAAGATTTTCTTCTCCTAAATCTTTAGCCGCCTTTTCTACAAGGGATACGATATCCCCCATACCAAGTATTCTGTTTGCAATTCTATCTGGATGGAATACTTCAAGATTATCTATTTTTTCTCCTATCCCTAAAAATTTAATTGGTACGTTTGAAACAAATTTCATACTTACTGCGGCTCCACCTCTTGCATCACCATCGGCCCTAGTTAAAATAATTCCAGATAAATTAACTGTATTTTTAAATTCTTTTGCCACTGAGGCTGCAACTTGACCTGTTAAAGAGTCTGCAACTAAGAAAGTTTCTGTTGGATTAATGACAGCTTCAATTTGCTTAATCTCACTCATCATTTGTAAATCGATTTGAGTTCTACCAGCAGTATCAAATAAAATTATTTCAGCTCCATTTAAATTAGCAGCACTTATTGCTCTTCTACAAATATCAGCAGGTTGCTGACCTTCTATAATAGGTAAAGTTAAAATATTATTTTGTTCTCCTAAAGATCTAAGTTGTTCTTGTGCAGCTGGTCTGTAAATATCTAGACTGACCATCATTACTTTTTTCTTTTTATTGTTTTCTAAAAATTTTGCTAATTTTGCTGTTGTTGTTGTTTTTCCAGAACCTTGTAACCCAACTAACATCATTGGCACAGGCGGCACTGCGTTTAAGTTTATCTCATTATTTGTTGCACCTAATAAGTCTACAAGCTCATCATAAACAATTTTAACAACCATATCCCCGGGAGAGGTAGACCTTATTATCTCTTGGCCTAATGCTTTTGGCTTAACTTTTTCAATAAAATCTTTTGCAACATCCAAAGAGACATCTGCTTCAAGTAAGGCTTGCCTAATGCCTCTTAAACCTTCATCTACTTGAGCTTCATCAAGTGAAGGTGCCTTTTTCAGAGAAGAAAAAATTTCTTCAAATTTATTTGTTAAATTTTCAAACATATTTATTACGCATAGCAGTAACGCACTAGTGGGCGAACCCTCGCTGACTAGTGTCGATCTCTTTGTTTCCAAAGACACCGCAAAGTTAATGTTTTTGCGGAAACGGCAACAACCTATAATAGAGGTTCAAAAAGTCAATAAATAAGTTAAATATCTATATATGGATATTAAAGCTTTTAAAATGGACGGTTTAGGTAATGATTTTGTCATCATAGATAATAGGCAAACAATTACAAATTTGACGAAAGAGCAAATAATAAAGATTTGTGACAGAAAATTTATTGGTTGTGACCAACTAATATTGATTAAAAAAAATGATATTTCAGATGCTTCACTAGAATTTTATAATTCAGATGGAGGACTGTCTGGTGCGTGTGGAAATGGTACACGATGTATTGCTGATTTATTAGGTAAAGAAAATAACAAAAAAGAAATTGTCCTAACAACTTTATCTGGCAAATTAAAATCAAATATTGTTGGAGAAAAAATAGTTTCTACAGAAATAGGTGCTGCAAAAACAAAATGGGATGAGATTCCATTGTCTAAAGAATTAAATACGAATAATTTAGGAATTAAAATTAATGACAAAAATAATAACGAATTTTCTGGCGGAACTGCTGTAAATGTTGGAAACCCACATGTAGTTTTTTTTGTTGATAATTACGAAAATTTTGAAATTGAAAAAATTGGACCAAAAATTGAGACCGACTCTCTATTTCCAGAAAAATGTAATGTTACTCTAGCAACTGTAGTGAACAAAGAATTGATAAAAGTTAGAGTGTGGGAAAGAGGGGCTGGACTTACCAAGGCTTGTGGAACTGCAGCTTGCGCAACAGCTTTTGCAGCAAAACAAAACGGACTGATTAATGATAAAGTTGATATTGAGTTTTCTACAGGTAGATTGACAATTTCAATAGATGAAAACAATAGTATTCATATGAAAGGACCAGTTTCAGATATTGAGGAGATAAATTTTAAAATTTAATGGGAATTTTTGAAAAATTTAAAACGGGTTTTAAAAAAAGTGCCTCAGCTTTTACAACAGGTTTAAGAGATATAGTTGTAAAAAAAGAGATTGATGACAAAACGCTAGACAAAATTGAAGATTACTTAATTCAATCAGATGTTGGTATTGTTTCGGCTTCTGAAATAAGAGAAATAATTTCTCAAACAAAAATTGATCCTAATAAAGATTTAACCGACGAAATAAATAATATTTTAAAAAATTATATTATTTCAATAATGAAACCATTAGAAAATATTGAATTCTTCAAAAAAAAAGAAAAATTAAATGCAACATTAATTTCAGGTGTTAATGGTGTCGGAAAAACAACCACTATTGGAAAAATAAGCAAAATATTAAAGGGTAATGGAAATAAAGTAATGCTAGCTGCATCAGATACTTTTAGAGCTGCAGCTATAGAGCAACTAGAAAATTGGGCAAACAAAGTTGATGTTCAAATTACAAAATCATCTCAAGGCTCTGATCCTGCATCAGTCGCTTACAAGGCTATTGAAGAAGCATTAAACAATGATTTTAACCAAGTTTTAATTGATACAGCTGGGAGATTACAAAATAAAAAAAATTTAATGGAGGAATATAAAAAAATTGCAAACGTTACTAAAAAAATTGATCCTGATGCTCCACATGATGTTATTTTAGTTTTGGATGCTACTTCAGGTCAAAATGTAATTAATCAAGTTGAAGAATTTAATAAAATTATTCCAATAACTGGTCTCATTATGACAAAATTAGATGGCACAGCGAAAGGAGGTATCCTTTTAGCGGTTGCTAAAAAATATAAACTGCCAATTATTGCGCTTGGATTGGGTGAAAAAGAGGATGATTTACAAATTTTTGAGGCCGAAAAATTCGCAGAGGCATTTACTCAAATTAATTAATTAAAGTGCTGGAAATTAAAGGTTTATAAAAACTACATTTGTAATTTTCTTTAAATTCATAATGTCCACAATTTTTAGCTATTGAAGAAATAATAAAATCAAATTTTCCATTTACAGGATAAAGCTCTAGTTTTTTATCGATAATATCAAATTTAAAATTGGCTTTTAAACTTTTTACAGCACTAATCATCACTAAAGTTTTATTATCTTTTAAAAGATAATAAGCAAAGTCATCTGGGAAAACCGGAAAGTTATAATCCTGCAAAAAATATTTTGCAGTTTTGGGAAACCATTCATAAGAAAT
>CACJIJ010000027.1 GCA_902593445.1 uncultured Pelagibacteraceae bacterium | reverse complement strand
GCGGCAGCAATTTCAACATCGAGCCAGATTTTGTATTTATTTTCTTCTGACCAAATATCAGTTAATTGTTTTCGCGAGTATCTTTTTATCATTAATTATAAGTATGGGGGCTTTGAATAACCTTTAGCAGATTCTGTAAAGATTTCATAACCATTTTCAGTAATTCCTAATGTATGTTCAAATTGTGCAGATAAAGATTTATCTTTTGTAACAGCTGTCCAACCATCATTCAACATTTTAACATCATATTTACCAGCATTTATCATGGGCTCTATAGTAAATGTCATACCAGGTCTTAATTCCATGCCTGTATTTTTTCTACCGTAGTGAAGAATATTTGGTGGCTCATGAAATGTAGTACTTATTCCGTGACCACAAAAATCCCTAACGACTGAAAAACCTTTTTCTTCTACATAAGATTGTATCTCATAACCAATATCTCCTAATTTAATACCAGGTTTTAAAATTTTAATAGCTTTCATCATAGACTCGTAAGTAGTGTTAATAAGATTGTTTAACTTTACTGGAGTTTTTCCAATGCAAAACATTCTGCTTGTATCTCCATAATGCTCATCAACAATTGCTGTCACATCTACATTCACAGCATCACCTTCTTGTAAAATTCTATCCGAGGGTATTCCATGACATATAACATGATTCAAAGATGTGCATAAAGATTTTGTAAAACCTCTATAATATAGTGGAGCTGAGTATCCACCGTTATCTTTTATAAATTCATATCCCAACTTATCGATATAATCTGTTGAAACACCTTCTTTAATATTATCAGTTAACATATCTAAAGTTCTTGCAGCTAGGTTTCCAGCAACTCTCATTTTTTCAAATTTTTCTTTATAATCAGTCATCTATAATTTTTAATTTTTTATCAATAAAAATTTTTTTAGAACTTATATCACATCTGTACGCTAAAAAATTTACACCAGCTTTTTTAGCTATTAAATAAGTCTTATAATATTCTTCGTCTATATCTTTAGCTAATTTAAAATATTTCATATTTTGGATTTGAACTAAAAATATTAAATATGTTTTATAACTTTTTTTTATGGCATCAATAAGGGTTAATAAATGCTTAATTCCTCTTGCTGTTGGCGCATCTGGAAATTCAGCAGTATCTTTATTTCTAAACAAAGTTACATTTTTAACCTCTACAAAGGTCTTTTGATTCCTTTTTTCTAATAAAAAATCAAATCTAGTTTCTTTGTTAAAAAAAACCTCTGGTTTAATTGATTCATTATTTTTAAGCTCATTTATAAGATTATTTTTCAGACCATGCTCAACAATTCTATTTGCCATGTGAGTATTAATACCAACTAAATTATTTCTTGATTTGATAATCTCTAATCCATATTTGAGTTTTCTTTTTGGATCATTGTTAGGCAGTAAATAAACCTCATTGTTCTCATCCAATAACCCTTTCATTGACCCAGTATTAGGACAATGAGCTGTGACAATTTCTTTGCTGAGTTTAACGTCAGTAAAAAACCTCTTATAACGTTTGATTAGTTTGCCTTTTATTAAAGACTTGGTAAATTCCATTAGTAAATTATATATTTCAAATGAATAAAAAAGTAAAAGTTAATGCATCAATTTTAATTATAGGTAATGAAATTCTATCTGGCAGAACTCAAGATACAAATACATCAACTTTAGCAGTTTGGCTTAATACAATTGGGGTTAATTTAGCGGAAGTTAGAGTAATTCCAGATATTGAAAAAATAATTGTTGATACATTAAATTTACTCAGATTAAAATATGATTATGTTTTTACAACGGGTGGTATCGGGCCTACACACGATGATATTACTGCTCAATCAGTCGCAAAAGCATTTGGAATAAAATATGAAGTCCATAAAGAGGCATATGAAATTCTAGAAGCTTATTACCAGCCAGGTGAATTTAATGAGGGAAGACAAAAAATGGCTTGGATGCCAGAGAATGCAAAATTAATTTTAAATCCTACAAGTGGTGCACCAGGATTTAATGTTGAAAATGTATTTTCTTTACCTGGTGTTCCATCTATATTGAAATCAATGTTAGGTGGTTTAACCAACAGTATAGTAGGGGGAGAACCAATAAAAAGTCTAACAATTAGTTTAAGAACTGTTGAAAGTGAAATAGCCAACTCTTTGACAAAAGTTCAAAATGATAATCAAGATGTTGAAATAGGAAGTTATCCATTCTTTCATGCAGGTAAATTAGGGGTCTCGATAGTAATCAGATCAGAAGATCAAAGTAAAATTGACAATTGTAACTCTGAAATTTTAAAATTTGTGAATAAAAAAAAAATTGAAGTGGTAGATCGTTAATGTTGTACTTTGCTTATGGAAGTAATCTTCACCATTATCAGATGAAACGTAGATGCAAAGATAGTATCTTTTTAAAAAAAATAAATTTAAAAGATTTTAGATTAACCTTTAGAAGTAAATACAGAGCAGCGGATATAGAACACAAGAAAAACTCAATGGTTCCTGGTGGTTTGTTTGAAATTTCAAAAAGTGATGAAAAAAAATTAGATGTTTATGAAGATTTTCCAATTTTATATAAAAAATATTACTTTTATTATTATGGAAAAAAAGTAATGACTTATACAATGGTAAAAAAAACAACCTTTAAATTTCCAACAGAACGTTATTTAAATATTGTAAAGCGTGGATATAAAGACTGCAAATTAGACATGAAGCATTTAAATTTAGCATTAAAATTTTAATTAATGGATTTAATTTATATATAAAGTGTTATTAATAAAATAAATGCAAGAACTAAGAAATAGGCTTAATGAAAAAGAATTTAATAACGAATTCACATATCAACTTTTAGAAGCTGAAAAAATTTTTAATAAAATTTTTGAAGTTTGTGGAAATGAAATGGAATATGGGTGCGGATCATATTTAATTGGTTCTGAAAAATATGAGTATTCGATTAATATGTACCCCAAACAAAAATTAATATATGATAAAGTTAAAAATGTTTCTTCAGTTTTAGAGATCGGAACTTACATGGGCCACTCTCTTCTCTTGATGTTGTTAGCAAACCCAAGTCTTAATATTACCTGTATTGATATAGAGGACAAGTATTCAGGAAAAGTTATAGAATTTCTAAAATCTGTTTTTCCCAAAGCAAGAATTAAATTTTTCAAAGGAAATAGCTTAAAAATTTTACCAAAAATTAGAGAAAAATTTGATTTCTTTCATATAGATGGGGCGCATGGGAATACAACTATTACTAAAGAGTTCATACATTGTAAAAGAATGTCGTCATCTAAAGATTTTAAATTAATATTTGATGATGTTGAAGTATGTAAAACACTACAAGATAATATAAATTTGTCTTATAATGTAATTGATTCACACTCACCAAATTGCGTAAATAAAAATAAGTTTTGTCAAATTAGAATAAATTCAGACGTCAAGATAAGTAAAAAAGATGACAAAAAATTTAGATATAATGTTGCAAAATCTTTTTTAAAAGAATTTCCATCAAGACTTACAAGATTTGTGATAAAAAAAATTAAAAATATGTAAATTTTAATTATTATACTAATGAATATTTATAAATTAAAATATATTATTTTAACAATAATTCGAATATTTTTATTTCCGATTATTTACCTGGTTAATATTATATTAGATAAGTCAAATTTTGTTATTTTATTTAGTAGAGGCAAAGGGTTGGGTGATGGAGTAATTATAACAGGATTAATTTCACAATATAAAAAAAAAACAAAATCAAACATAATCTTATTTACAGAATTAGAAGAAATTTACAAAAATAACCCTAATGTAGATCAAGTTTATAACTTTAGTAAAAATTTTTATTTATTTTATTTATTGATCTTATTTAGTGGTAAGAAAATAATAGAATTTAACACTAAAACTTATCCTTATAAAGATATTTTTGAACTTCAAAGAGCAAATAATAATAAAAATTTTAAAAAGACTTTAGCAGAAGTTATTGGAGGCAATATTTACAATTATATAGATTTTGAAAATTTTAAAAACGAAATCTTTTTTAGTGAAAAAGAAAAAGTTGAATACACTCAAAAATTTGAAAAAGTAATTAAAGAAAAATTTGCGTTGATAGCTCCTGTATGTAAAAATGATTATATACCTGTGCGTAACTGGGGATATGAAAAATATCAAAAACTAGTAAATCAAATAGATATAAATTGGTATCAGGCTGGTACAGCAAACGATAGAGCACTAGATAATGTAAAACAATTAAGCAACACATCAATAAGAGAACTTTTTTTTTTAATTCAAAATTCTAATTTTGTAGTAGCTAATGATACATCTCTCAATCATATAGCTAATTGCTTTAATGTTAAAAGTTTTGTAATCATGTCAGGTTTTATTCACAAAAATTGGGTAAAATATAAAAATACAATTGTTGTAGCCCGTGAACCACAAATAGAATGTAGCCCTTGTTATTTAAAAGAACCATGTTTTAGGGATGTGCAATATTGCACAGAAGATATTAAAGTTGAAAAAGTTAAAGAAATAATTACAAAAAATACAGATTATATTACAAAGTGAAAGCTGTTTTATAAATAACTCTCATCATATTTTCTTGAACGAATTTTTTTTGCCGGTGAACCCCAGTATATTGAGTTTTTTTTACAATTTTTTGCTATTAACGATCCAAATCCTATTACTGTATTTTCGGCAATTTTTATTTCATGCTTGATTATTGATCCCAATCCAATATATGAAAGTTCACCAACCTCAACATGTCCACCTGTTATTGTACCTGGACCAGTACC
The DNA here is from genome assembly GCA_902593445.1 of uncultured Pelagibacteraceae bacterium. Classification (GTDB taxonomy): domain Bacteria; phylum Pseudomonadota; class Alphaproteobacteria; order Pelagibacterales; family Pelagibacteraceae; genus Pelagibacter. Next base: position 8,227 of record CACJIJ010000027.1, on the reverse strand, counting down.
AGAATAATCACCAAAAAAATTATCATGATCAATTGAGGATGAGGTATTTAATAAACAATGTTTACCAATAATTGTACCACAATTTATTACAGTGCCAGACATTATTAAACTTCCATCATCTATATTTACATTTGCATTAATGATTGCATCTTTTGAGATAATCTTTTGAAATTTAAAATTTTTATTTATTTTATTTATATCAGTAACAATTTTTTTTCTTAAGTAGTTAAGGCCTACACCAATAATTCCTTTAAAATTATTATTTTTTTTTATTACATCTTTAATACATCCTAAGTTGTAGTAATTTTTTTTGTTGAAATTGGTAATAAATTCTCCTTTTTTTTTGTAATCATCAATAAATCCAATAAATTTGAATTTTTTAAGTTTTAATATCTCTGAAAGGACTACTTTGGCATGGCTACCCGAACCAAATATTACTAATTTTGTCATATAAAATTTTTTATAATTAAATTTATAAAATACAACATAACATATGAAGACTTATATGCACTTGGTTGATTATTAAATAATAAAAAAATTTACTAATTATGCTTGTTCATTTATAAATATTAGCATAAATACTCATGAAATTCGTTAAAGCCCTCGTGGTGAAATTGGTAGACACAAAGGACTTAAAATCCTTGCCGCTTGCGGAGTGCCAGTTCGAGTCTGGCCGAGGGCACCACCATATCTATATATGAAAGATGATCTTAATAAAGGTATACAATTTCACAGAAAAGGCGAATTAGATAAAGCAGAAAAAATATACTTAGGTCTTCTTAAAATAAACAAAAAAGATTCATCTGTATTACAATTGATTGGAACAATATATCTTCAAAAAAATAATTACTTATTAGCAGAAAAATATTTTTTAGAAAGTTTAGTTATTCAACCCGATAACCCAGGTGCACTAAATAACCTTGGTATATTAAAGAAAAAGATGAATGATATTGATAAATCTCTTGAGTATTTTGAGAAAAATATAAAAAAAAATAATTTTCTTAATAGCTGGGTAAATAAATCAAATATATTAATTGAAAACAATAAAAATGAAGAAGGATTAAAATTCAGCGAGAAAGCATTAAAATTATATCCATCAGATATTAAACTTAAAAATAATTTTGCAATTTTTTTATTTAAATGTGGCTTCCAAAAAGAAGCTTTAAAAATATATGGTGAATTTGATGATAAGAACTTTCATTTTAATGAAAGCTATATTAATTATTCAAATTTATTGATTGAAATAAATAATTTTACTAAAGCATTAGAAATAATTAATAAACTTTTATTGCAAAATAATAACAATTTAGAAGCACTAAGGCAAAGATCTTTAATATATAAATTGAAAAATGATTTTAAAAAATCAGAGCAAGACTTATTGAATGCTATAAAAATTGATAACTTAAATATTCTTTCAAATCAATCGATAGTGAAGTTTTACATTGATATAAAAAAATTTAAAGAAGCAATTAAATATTGTGATTTAATGATTAGAGAAGACAAAGATACTTATTTTTTTTTAACAAAAAAAATATTGTGTAGGATTAATATTGGTAGCTGGATAGGTTTAGAAGATGATTTAAAAATATTTAATAAAAAATTAACTTATAATCAAACCTCAATAAATCCTTTATCGTTAAAGTATATAAATGACGACCCTATGTTTCAAAAAAATTTTACAGAAAATTATTGGTTTGAAAAACCTAAGAATAATTATTTATCTTTAATTTCAAATGAGCATAGTAAAAAAATAAATAACACAAAAATTAAAATAGGTTATTTCTCAGGTGATTTTAAAAGACACGCAGTATTTCACTTAATTCAAGATTTATTTTTAAATCACGATAGATCAGATTTTGAAATATATGCTTACTCCACAATATATAAAAATTGTCCAGAAAGAGATAAAATTGTGAAAAATTCAGATAAGTTTTTTGATATCGATAAACTATCAGATGAAGAAATTATTAAATTAGTCAAATCACACTATTTAGACATAGCTATAGATTTATCTGGATACACAGCTCATAATAAATCTCACTTATTTGAGTATAATATTGCTCAGATTAAAATAAATTATCTTGGTTTTCCAGGAACTATGGGAACTAACAAATATGATTACATTTTAGCTGACAAAAACATAATTCCATCTCAACATTTAGAATATTATTCTGAAAAAGTTATTTATATGCCAGAAATATATCAGCCATTTACACCAGTTGATTTTGAAATGAATAGCGGAAGATCTGAATTTAATTTACCTGATAAGAAATTTATTATGGGTTGCTTTAGTAGAATAGAAAAAATTCTTCCTAATGTTTTTAATATTTGGATGAACATATTAAAAAAATATGATGATGTTTATCTTGCTTTATGTATTGATAATGAAATAGTAAAGAAAAATATTGAAGAGTATTGTCTTAAAACAGGTTCTGATTATAGTAAAATTATATTTTTAAAGCCGCTTGAACATTTAAAAAATTTAAAACGAATAAGTACATTTGACTTATATTTAGATACTTATCCTTATAACGGACACACAGGTATATCAGATAGTTTATTTCAATCGTGTGTTCCCACGATATCATACACAGGAAACTCTTTTGCCAGTAGAGTATCCTTCAGCTTACTAAATTCTTTACAACTTGATAAATTAGTGGCTTACAATGAAAGAGACTATTTTGACAAAATAGTATATTTCTATAAAAATCGTGATGAACTTAGTTCAATTAGAGATTATTTAATTAAATTTAAAAATAAAAATATAAATAGGATGGAAAAATTTACTATTGATTTTGAAAAAATATTAAAATCTACATTATCAAAACATAAACAAATCAACTTAGATTAAATAAATTTGAATGAATAAGTTACAAATAATCTCAGATAATACAAAAAAATCTTTAAAAATTAGAAACATAATTATTAAGAAAATTAAATCAAATAGTTTCTATTTAAAAAATCTTACAATTGTAATTGGTGGTGATGGTTTTATGTTGCAAACATTGAAAAAAAATAAACAGTCTAAAAAAAATTTTTATGGCATAAATTCTGGAAATTATGGTTTTTTGATGAATAAATTTTCATCGAAAAATATTATAAAAAATTTATCAAAATCAAATATGGTTTCAATTTCTCCACTTGAAATGATTGTGAAAAATAAAAATAATCAAATTAAAAAATCAATAGCTATCAATGAAGTTTCAGTTTTGAGACAAAGTAGACAAGCTGCCTCTATATCAATCAAACAAGGTTCAAGACAAATTATAAAAAAACTTGTTTCTGATGGTGTTCTTGTATCAACACCCGCTGGTAGCACAGCATATAATTTATCAGTACATGGACCTATTTTAAGTCTTCATTCAAAAAAATTGTCAATATCCCCAATAAGTGCGTTTAGACCAAGAAGATGGAAGGGTAAAGTTGTTAATGATAAGGCTAAAATTGTTATAACAAATTTAAATCCATCAAAGAGACCAATAAGTGCGGTTGCAGACAATTTAGAAGTTAGAAATGCTAAATCAATCACAGTAAAAACAAATAACAGAATTAAGTTTAATCTTTTATATGATAAAAATAGAAGCTTGCAAAAAAAAATTAAAATTGAGCAATTGAGAAAAGAAACAAGTTAGATTTAGTGAATTAAAATTAATCCAGTTTTATAGTTCTATTAGTATTGGTAGTAGGGTTTCTTGTATTTTAAATTATTTCTTTTTCAGGCTATTACGTTCGTATTGAAAATTTTAGTGAGAGTCTTAGATTGACTGATTGGTAGAAAATTTAAAATAATGGTGCCCCCGCACGGATTCGAACCGCGGACCTATTGATTACAAATCAATTGCTCTACCAGCTGAGCTACAAGGGCATGCGCAATAATTATTAACTATTTATAAAATAATCAACTCTTTTTTTTTAGATAACTAAGGTGATGAAACACAATTGCTGCACTATTAGAGATATTTAAACTTTCAATTTCTTTATTAATATTAATTTTTACAAAGAAATCTGCATATTTTCCTGTATGTTGCCTCATCCCATATCCTTCTGATCCAAATAACAGAATTTTATTTCCTTCCCATTTTATCTCGGTGAAATCTTTTTGGCCTTTTGCATCAAAGCCATAAACCCAAAAATTTTTTTCTCTTAAATTTTTTAATGTAGAATTTATATTAGACACCTTAAATATATTTATATGCTCCATACAACCACTTGCTGACTTATACATTAACTTACTATCTCTAGGAAAGTGTCTTTCTTTAATTATTAATCCATCAATATCAAAAGATGCAGCACTTCTTATAAGTGAACCAATATTTCTTGGGTCAGTTACTTCATCAAGACAAACAAAAGTTAAATTATTTTTTCCTTTAATAAATTGTTTTAAGTCTGGATGATCTAAATGCTCAATTTCTGCAACATAACCATTATGCATTAATTGTTCTTTTGAAGTGTATTTGTCTAATTCTTTTTTTGATTTAAAATAAACTTTTACTCCCTCTAAAATATTTTTATTTGGATTTTTTCTATGAATATTTTTTTTAGACTCTTCAGTTAAAAAAACCCTTAAAACCCTTCTTTTAGAGTTTCTAAGAGCTTCAATGACAGCATGTTGGCCTACAATAAAAAATGACGATTTATTCATAAATTAACAACCGTTTTACACGTTTTTTTTGATATTTTCTTAATAAATCACGTGTTGCATTTGCACAAATAAAATATATAAAACGCATGTTATTTGAAGCTTTATTGAACAAGGGGACACTTCCCCAAAGGAGGGGTTCCAGAGCGGTCAAATGGGGCGGGCTGTAAACCCGTTGACTTCGGTCTTCGAAAGTTCGAATCTTTCCCCCTCCACCACTTAATAAAATTTAGATAACATGGAGTGTTACTCTTGGGGTTGTGCGGGTGTAGTTCAATGGTAGAACGCTAGCCTTCCAAGCTGGATGTAAGGGTTCGATTCCCTTTACCCGCTCCAAGAAAATAAAATTGTAAATGAAAACAAATAAACTGAGGTAAAAAAGTAATGTCAAAAGAAAAATTTGTAAGAAATAAACCCCACTGTAACATTGGGACTATTGGTCATGTCGACCATGGTAAAACAACTCTTACTGCTGCGATTACAAATGTATTAGCACAAGCAGGTGGGGGAACAGCTGTCGCTTATGATCAAATTGATAAAGCGCCAGAAGAAAAAGAGAGAGGTATAACAATCTCAACAGCACACGTTGAGTATGAAACTGAAAAAAGACACTATGCTCATGTAGACTGTCCAGGTCACGCTGACTATGTTAAAAACATGATCACTGGTGCTGCACAAATGGATGGTGCAATCTTAGTTGTTAACGCAGCAGATGGTCCAATGCCACAAACAAGAGAACATATTCTTTTAGGAAGACAAGTTGGTATTCCTGCAATTGTTGTTTACTTAAATAAGGTAGATCAAGTAGATGATAAAGAAATGATTGAACTTGTTGAAGAGGAAATTAGAGAACTTTTAACTTCATACAAATACCCAGGTGATAAAACACCAATCGTTAAAGGTTCAGCTTTAGCAGCAGTCGAGGGAAGAGACGATGAAATTGGAAAGAATTCAATTTTAGAGTTAATGAAAGCTGTTGATGAGCATATCCCACAACCAGCTAGAGAAGTTGATAAACCATTTTTGATGCCTGTGGAGGATGTATTTTCTATTTCTGGAAGAGGGACTGTTGCAACAGGTAGAGTAGAGTCAGGTGTAATTAAGACTGGTGAAGAAGTTGAAATAGTTGGAATTAGAGAAACTAAAAAATCAGTTTGTACTGGAGTTGAAATGTTTAGAAAACTTTTAGATTCAGGCGAAGCTGGTGATAACGTAGGAATTTTATTGAGAGGTATTGAAAGAACTGACATTGAAAGAGGTCAAGTCCTATGTAAACCTGGTTCAATTACTCCACATACTAAATTTGAAGCTCAAGCTTACGTACTTAAAAAAGATGAGGGTGGAAGACATACTCCTTTCTTTACTAAATACAGACCTCAGTTTTATTTTAGAACAACAGACGTTACAGGTGAAGTAGAGTTACCTTCTGGAACAGAAATGGTTATGCCAGGTGATGATGCTAAATTTACTGTAAAACTAATTACACCAATCGCGATGGCAGAAAAATTAAACTTTGCAATTAGAGAAGGTGGAAGAACTGTTGGAGCAGGAGTAGTAACTAAAATTATAGAGTAACTCTATAAATAGGAGTGTAGCTCAATTGGTAGAGCGCCGGTCTCCAAAACCGGAGGCTGAGGGTTCGAGTCCCTCCGCTCCTGCCAATTTGAGCTAATAAAATTATGAAAAACCCGATTAAATTTATTCAGGAAGTGAAACAAGAAGCATTTAAAGTTACTTGGCCAACTTGGAAAGAGACATTGCAAGGTGCATTAATGGTATTTGTAATGGCAGTTGTTATGTCATTGTTTTTTCTTCTTTTAGATCAGGTTTTGAAATTCTTCTTAGAACTATTGCTTAAAGTGAGTATTTAATGAAAAATTGGTACATAGTTCAATCACATTCAAATTTTGAAAACAAAGTATCAAGCTTAATCAAAGAGGAAGCTGATAAAGCTAAAATCTCTGATAAATTTGAAGAGATTATTGTTCCAACTCATGATGTAACTGAGGTTAAAAGAGGAAAAAGAATTCAAAGAAAAAAGAAATATTTCCCTGGATATGTATTGGTCAAGTGTGAAATGGATAACAAAATTTATCATATGATTAAAAATTTGAAAAGAGTCAGTGGATTTTTAGGATCTAAAGGTATACCAGTTCCAGTTTCTGATAAAGAAATAGAAAAAATTTTAGGCCAAATAAAAGATGGTGTGGCTCAGCCAAAATCTGGTATAGAGTACAGTGTTGGTGAAAAAGTTCAGGTTGTCGATGGGCCATTTGCTTCGTTTAGCGGAATGGTTGAAGATATAGATGAAGAAAAGTCTAGACTTAAGGTCTCAGTTTCTATATTTGGTCGTCCAACACCTGTTGATTTAGAATATAATCAAGTGGAGAAAGTAAGTTAATGGCAAAAGAAATTAGTGGATTTATAAAATTACAAATTAAAGGTGGTCAAGCTAATCCAGCCCCACCAGTTGGTCCTGCATTAGGTCAAAGGGGTGTAAATATTATGGAATTTTGTAAAGCTTTTAATGACAAAACTAAATCAATGGCAGGTAAACCTGTACCAGTTGAAATTACAGTTTATAAAGATAAAAAATTTGATTTTAAAATTAAATCACCTCCAGCATCTTTCTATATTAAAGAAGCAGTTAAATTAAAAGGTGGTTCTAAAGAACCTGGCCGAAATATAGTTGCTTCAATTTCTAAAAAACAATTAGAAAGTATAGCAAAAGAAAAAATGAACGATTTAAATGCACATGATATTGAGGAAGCTATTAAAATTATTGCAGGATCTGCTAGATCAATGGGTATTGAGGTAAAAGAATAATGGCATCTAAAAGATATAAAAAATTACCAGAAAAAACAAAAGACTTAGTTGCAGATTCTATAGAAAAATTATTACCTGAACTTAAGAAAAACTGTACAACTAAATTTGATGAGTCATTAGATTTAAGTTTCCAAATAAACAACAAGCAAAAGAAAAGTGAAGTTAATATTAGAACAGTAGTTAATTTACCTGGGGGCTCAGGTAAGAAAGTTAAAGTTGCTGTAGTATGTGAGGATAATAAAGTACAAGATGCAAAAGATGCAGGTGCAGATATCGTGGGTGGAGACGAATTTGTTGAAAGAATTAAAGGTGGAGAATTAAACTTTGAAAAATTAATTTGTACACCTGGAATGATGATTAAACTTTCTAAATTAGGAAAAGTTTTAGGACCAAAGGGTTTAATGCCTAACCCTAAACTTGGTTCAGTTTCTGAAAATATTAAAGAGGCTGTAAGTAATGCTAAATCTGGTCAAGTTGAAATTAGAAATGATAAAGACGGAAACATTGGAGTTAGTATTGGTAAAAAATCTTTTAGTGATGATAAATTACTAAAAAACTACAATGCAATTTTAGATGCTTTAGAAAAAGAAAAATCAAACAACACTATAAAAGGTGATTTAATTAGAAGTGTATTTGCTACATCAACAATGGGTGTTTCATATAAAGTTAAATTAGGGAAATCGATATAGTTATGATGAACAAAGAACAAAAGAAAAATTATATTGAAGAAATGACTAGTAAGTTTGAAAACAGCAAAGCTGT
>CACJIJ010000026.1 GCA_902593445.1 uncultured Pelagibacteraceae bacterium | reverse complement strand
TGTCAGCGTATGCTTTGGTTTATTATAGATTTAAATTAGCTGTACCAATTTTTTGGTTAATCTTTATTACTCTACTTGTTCCTTTGGAGGTAAGAATTTTTCCAAGCTATAAAATTGTATCTGATTTAGGTTTAACAAATTCATACACAGGCCTTATTCTTCCATTAGTTGCTTCAGCAACAGCAACTTTTTTCTTCAGACAATTTTACAAAACAATTCCGGATGAACTCTTGGAGTCAGCAAAATTAGATGGAGCAAATGCTTGGAGTTTTTTCATAGATTTCTTGGTTCCGTTATCTAAAACTATGATAGCAGCAATGTTTATCTTTATGTTTGTATATGGATACAGCCAATATTTATGGCCGCTAATAATGACAACTGCAGAAGAATATTGGACTGTTGTTATGGGAATGAAAATTATTTATACGGAAAGCTACGAAGGAGTTGCTCTACCAAGAACAGCAGAAAGATTTGCGTATATCATTTTGTCAATGATCCCACCAGTTTTAGTAGTGGTATTTTTACAAAAATGGTTCATAAAAGGATTAATTCAAACGGAGAAATAAATGAGTTTTTTAGATTTAAAAAATGTAACTAAGATTTACCCAAATGGAACTAAGGCTGTTCATGAAACCTCATTAAGTATTGATGAAGGAGAATTTATGGTTTTTGTAGGACCTAGCGGATGTGGAAAATCAACTTTATTAAGAATGGTTGCAGGTTTAGAAGATATTACAGAGGGTGATATTAATCTTGATGGAAAATTAATAAATGAAGTTGATCCATCCGAAAGAGATGTAGCAATGGTGTTTCAAAACTATGCATTATACCCACACATGAATGTTTATAATAATTTGGCTTATGGTCTAAAAAACAGAGGAATTGATAAAGAAACAATCGAGCAAAAAGTAAATGATGCAGCTAAGCTGTTACAAATATCAGATTATTTATTGAGAAAACCTTCAATGTTATCTGGGGGTCAAAGACAAAGAGTTGCCATGGGAAGAGCAATTGTAAGAAATCCAAAAATATTCTTATTTGACGAGCCTCTTTCAAACTTAGATGCAAAATTAAGAATTCAGATGAGACTTGAAATTAAAAAACTTCAGCAGAAAGTTGGAGTAACAAGTATATTTGTTACGCATGATCAAGTAGAGGCCATGACACTTGCTGATAGATTAGCAGTAATTAATAATGGAATTATTGAACAGCTTGGTACACCTATAGAGATATATGATAATCCCAAATCTTTATTTGTTGCGGGTTTTATTGGTTCACCACAAATGAATTTTTTAGATGGTAATTTAAAAAATAAAACATTATCTGCAGAAGGTTTTGAAATAAAAGATATTAATAGTGACTATGAAGGAGAAGTTACATTAGGAATAAGACCTGAGCATTTAAGTCAAACTGAAAATGGTTTAATTAATTTAAAAGTAGACTTAGTGGAACAGCTTGGTTCGGATAATCTTGTTTATGGTCAATTGAAAAATAAAAAAGACTTTTGTTATAGGTGTCCAGGAAATCAAACTATTAAAAAAGGTTCTCATCTAAGTCTAAATATTGAGAACAAAAAATATTATATTTTTGATAAAAGCACTGGTAAAAGAGTTAATTAAATTTGATTTTAAGCAAACCAAATCATATAAAAATTTACGGACACCGAGGAGCCAGGGGAGATCTTCCTGAAAATACTTTAGAGAGTTTCAAATATTTATTTGAAAATAATATTAATGCATACGAAACAGATATTTTGATCTCCAAAGATCTTGTTCCTGTTATTACTCATGACTTTAGATTAGATCCAAGTTTAACAAAAGATAATGAGGGAAATTGGATAGAGGATGAAAATATAAAAATTTTTGATTTAACTTATGAAGAACTTTTAAAATTTGATGTAGGTTCTATTAATAAATTATCTAGATATGGAAGAAGATTTGTTAATCAAAAACCTTTAGAAAATCAGAGAATACCAAAACTTTCAGAATTATTAGACTTGTCTTTAAAAAATAAATCTGAAAATTTATTAATAAATTTAGAAATTAAATCTACGCCAGATGAAGAAAATTTAACACCTGCTCCTGAAGATACAGTAAAATTAATTGTTGACGAGATAAATTTATCAAATTTAAAAGACAAAATAATTGTTTCTTCGTTTGATTGGAGAACTTTGACAGAAATAAAAAATCAATATCCTGAAATATCAAGAGCATATTTAACTTATCAACAGGTGAGGGGAATGAAAATTAAAAAAACTATATACAATAGATCCCCATGGATGAGTTTTTTACCTTTTTATGAAGATCATGAATTACCAAAAATTATAAAGTCCCAGGGTGGAAAAGCTTGGCATCCATACAGAAAAGATATTACAAAAGAACTAGTAGATATTTCTCATCAAGAAGATTTGCCAGTAAATGTTTGGACAGTAAATAAAGAGTACGACATGTTAAAAATGGTTGAGTATGGTGTAGATGGTATTATGACAGATTATCCACTTAAGCTGAAAGAACTTTGTGATAAAGAAAATATTAAATGGTTCTAGTTTATTTTAATGGATTTAAATATAGTTAATAACCAAGAGCAATTTTTAGCAGGAAAACTTGAAGGATATACTTTAAAAGGTGCAGAAAATAAATTTGATGATAGAGGAAACCCTTTACCATTCCCAGGCTGTACAATAATTTGTAATATTCCTCTTAATACCGATTTATCTGATCAAATAATTAATTTTCAAAAAAATATAGAAAATTTTAATCCTGATAAAACTTATTTCTATTTACCTCCATCCAGTTTTCATATGACATTGTTTGATTGTTGTAATTTAAATACCAAAAACACCAATTATTGGCCATCAGATATAGATCCTGATATGGATTACAAAGATATAGCTGTTAAATTAAATGAAAGAATTCAGAACTATATTTTTCCAGAAGAATTTAATCTTAAACCAAAAATGTTTTTTGGAGGATACAGCATTATTTTAGAACCATATTCTGAAAAGGATGAAAAAATATTGAGAAATTGTAGAGATGAACTAAGTAGTTTGTTAAAAATAAAATTTGAAAATCATCAAAGATATAATTTTCATATTACTTTGGCATATATTTTGAGAGAACTTAATCAAATCGAAATAAGTAATTTAATTGAATTTAATAAAAAACTATCTTTAGACTTTAGTAAAAAATTTCCAAAAATTACTTTTACAAAACCTGAAATGTGTACTTTTGAGAATATGTTAGAATTTAAAAGTGTTAATCCTTCCAACCTGTAACAGTTTTTACTTCTAAATATTCTTCAAGCCCCCAAACTCCACCCTCTCTACCATTTCCTGATTGTCTGTATCCTCCAAAAGGCGTGCCCGCATCAGCTGCATTTCCATTGATATAAACACATCCTGATCTTAATTTTTTTGCAACTCTATGAGCTTTCTCTCTATTCTCTGTTTGTAAATAATTTCCCAAACCATAAGATGTATCATTTACAATCTTTACCGCTTCATCTTCATTTTCAAAAGGAATTATAGAAAGCACTGGACCAAAAATTTCTTCTTTTGCAATTCTCATTTCATTTGTTACGTTAGTGAAAATAGTTGGTTTAATAAAATAACCTTTATTTAATCCATTCGGTAACTCAGGACCTCCTGCTGCTAATGTTGCTCCTTCTGATATTCCGCTTTCGATTAAATTTATAATTTTATCATACTGTGTTTTAGAAATAACTGGACCAATATGATCTCCTTTTTTTGATGCTTGATCTACTTTTATTTTATTTGCCTCATCAACTGCTTCATTTACCGCTCTTTCATAAATAGATTTTTCAACCAACATTCTTGTTGGAGCATCACATGATTGACCTGAATTACTCATTACATTTCTTATTCCATCTCTAACTGCATTTTTATAACTATCTGCAAAAACTATATTTCCACCTTTGCCACCAAGTTCTAAACAAACTCTTTTTATAGTTTCAGCTGCATTTTTTGAAATCAATCTTCCAGCACGTGTTGATCCTGTAAAAGAAACCATATCAATATCGGGATGACTAGATATTTGAGTTCCAACTCCTGCACCATCTCCATTAACAAGGTTAAACACTCCTTTTGGAAAACCAACTTCATCAATCATTTCTGCAAATAACATTCCTGAAATAGGTGCTATTTCTGATGGCTTGAGTATCATTGTGCATCCAGTTGCAAATGCTGGAACTACCTTGAGAGCTATTTGGTTGATTGGCCAATTCCATGGAGTAATTAGTCCACAAACTCCGATTGGTTCATAATAAATGTGATTATTAGATTTTTGATCGAAATGTTCATCAAATTCAAAGTCTTTAAGTCTTAAAATAAAATCCTCTAAGTGTGTTTGTCCAGATCCAGTTTGAACATCTGTTGCCCAATCCATTGGCGCACCCATTTCGAGTGAAATAGCCTCTGCCATTTCTCCAAATCTTTTTTTATAAACTACAAGCAATTTTTCGAGCAATTCTAACCTTTCTTTTTTGCTAGTTTCTTTCCAGGTTTCAAAAGCAGTTTTTGCAGCCTTAACCGCATTATCTGTGTCTTTTTTTGAACCTAATGAAATAATTGCACAAGGATCTTCATTGCAAGGGTTGATTACCTCAAAGTCATTTTTTTCAATTGGATCTACCCATTTACCATTAATGTAAAATTTTCTTTTATCTAACATTTAATAATCTTAGCATATTTATTAAATTTCATAGCCTTTTTCTTCTGGTTCATTATCCATAAGCTCATCAGGAAAACCTTTGGCTCTAAAATTAATTTTATTTAAATCTTCCATTCTTTTTACAATCATTGATGACCATGCTCTTGAACCATATTTTTTTTGTCCATCTTTAAATATCTCAACTATCTTTGGAGAAATTTCCAAAGGAGCATTTAATTTTTTAGCTAGATTATCGAATAAACCCGTATCTTTCAAAACAAGATCCATTGTAAAATTAATATTATAAGAACCATTCAAAATAACCTGGCTTTCTGTTTCATGAACAAATGAGTTTCCAGATGAAACTGCAATACCCTTAAATGTTTTAGCTAAATCTAAATTTGATTTTTTTGCAATAGTCCATGCCTCACCTAATGCTACCAAATGAACTGATGCCAAATAATTTGTTATAACTTTAAGAACTGAAGCACTACCTAACTCCCCAGTATGTAAAACTTTTCTACCCATTGCAGTTAAGGCAGGTAATATTTTTTCAAAAGCTTTTCTATCTCCTCCTACAAATATAGCAATATTACCTGTGGCTGCCCTATGACATCCTCCACTAACAGGTCCATCTAGTGGCATAGCTTTTTTTGATATCACCTTATTTCCAAGTCTTTTAACCTCATCCTCATCTGTTGTGCTCATTTCTAACCAAATTTTATTTTCTGATAAACCATTTAGAACTCCATTTTCACTTTCCATAACCTCTGCAGAAACTTCAGGCGAGGGAAGAGAAGTAATAATTAGATCAGTTTGTTCTGCTAATTCTTTAGGAGACTTTGCAACTTTAGCACCTAGCTTTTTAAATTTATTTGTTAAACTTTCATCTATTTCTCTAACAGTAACATCAAAATTATTTCTTATTAAACTTCCAGCTAGTTTACCGCCTACATTTCCTAAACCAATAAAACCTATTTTCATTTTATTTCCTCTTCTTTTTTATTTTTTGTAAATACAATTAAAATCACACCTACTATTATTATTGCACCACCTATAAATAATTCTTTTGTTGGTTTTTCACCTAAAAGAAATATAGCAGCTAGTAAACCTGTTGGGGGTATACCCATGGTAACGATAGGAAGCACTTTATAAAGTGGGTTATTTTTTAAAACATAATAGAAACAACCATAAGTAATTGGTTGCATGATAAAACCAATATAAATTGCAATGATCCAGTGATCAATTTTTGCATTTGTTAAATAATTAATCGTATTTCCATCAATTATTGAAGAAAGCATTATTAAAATTGGCCCAGAGAAAAATGCTAACCAAGCAACTAGAGCCAAAGGATTTATTTCTTTACTTAAAGGTTTAACCATAACTTGTCCAAGAGCCCATATAGCAGACCCTAAAATTGTAAGGCTAATTCCAATAAACTTTCCATCTAAGTTAGGAGATCCAGTTAAAATATAAACACCAACAAAAGCGATAGCTATACCAATCAAAGCTCTAATAGTTGGTTTTTCTTTAAGCATGAAGTAAGCAAAAATCACTCCAAACGGAACTTCCATCTGAACCAAAAGAACTGCTGAAGATGCATCAATTAAATCTAAACCAGTATATGTAATACTATATTGCAACGTATTAGCCACTAATGATGCAGCAAATATTCTTTTTAAATATCCTTTTGGTATTGGAAACCACCAAACTAATAATGATGCAGCAAATGTAAATCTTATACCCATTAAAAGTATAGGGGGGAAAGATTCAAAAGCAGGTTTTGCAATTACAAAACCGAAGCCTAAAAAAATAGGCACAAGGGATGCTACGAAAGTATCTTTTATATTCATGCCTATTTTAATATTAATGATTATTAAAGAACTTATGATATATTCACTTTTTAATTTATGAATTCAACAAAAATAGATCCTAAATTTATCAGCCAAGCTAATCCTAGAGTTGGTTTAATTGCTCTTGCTAGTGATTTTATGATTGAAAAAGATTTTATAAATGTGATTAAAAATAAGAAAATCGATTTCTTTGTTAATCGTATTGAGTGTTACAACCCTCTCACGAAAGAAAACTTGATTAAAATGTCTAATAAAATCACTGATGTTACAAAAGATATTTTACCTGATCAAGACTTGGATTGCGTAGTTTATGGATGCACTTCAGGAACTATTGCTGCTGGTCATGATTCAATTGAAGAAAAAGTTAAAGTTGCTAAACCAATGGCAGACGTATCAACACCAAGCACTGCTGCAATCAAAGCGTTAAAAAAATTAAATATTAAGAAAGTTTCAATTTTTACACCTTACAGTAAAAAATTAAATGATGATGTACTAGACTATTTTAAAAGTGAAGGTTTTGAAGTTACTTCTAATTCATACTTTGATATTCAAGATGACTATGACATTGGAAAAGTTGATCAAGATTATTTGTATGAAGTATTATCAAAAATAGATTTAAATGGAGCCGATGCTTTATTTGTTTCATGCACAGCTCTACCAGTTTTAGAAATTATTGATAAATTAGAAAAAAAATTAAACACTATAGTTTTATCCAGTAATCAGGCATTAATTTGGGATACCCTTGTAAAAATAAAAAAGAATAATTCAGTAGAAGGGTTTGGAAAATTATTCCAAGTAAATTAATGTCATTTAGTAAAGAAGAATACAAACAAAGATTAAAAAAAGTTCAAAAAATGATGCAGGAAAAAGGCATCGAACTTTTAATTTCACATGATACTAATAATATGAATTATTTAACAGGTTATGACGCATGGTCCTTTTATTATGCTCAATGTGCTATTGTGCATGTAAATGCTGATGAACCTTTATGTTTCGTAAGAGCACAGGATGCTGGCGGTGCGTATATAACAACTTACTTAAAAAACGAAAATGTTATTGTTTACGATGAAAATTACATTCATAAATGGCCGAAACATCCTTATGATTATTTAGTTGAAATAATTAAAGAGAGAAAGTGGGACAAACTAAATATAGGTGTTGAAATGGATGCACATTATTTTACCGCATTCTGTTATGAAAAAATTAAACAGGGATTACCAAACGCACAAATAAAGGATAGTGATCGTTTAGTTAATTGGGCAAGGTTGGTTAAATCTGATGCTGAAATTGGTTTTATGAAATCTGCTGCAAAAATATCAGAAAAAGGAATGAAAACTGCAATGAAAGTAATTAAACCAGGTGTTAGACAGTGTGATGCTGTAGGTGAAATTCAAAAATCATTATTTTATGGTACAGAGGAATTTGGTGGTGAGTATTCTAGTATTGCAACTTTACTTCCTACAGGAAAAGGAACTTCAGCTTCACATTTAACAGCAACTCAAGATAAATTTATAGAAGGAGAGGCTACAATTATTGAATTATCTGGAGTTTATAAGAGATATCATGCTCCAATGGCTAGAACAGTTCTTCTTGGAAAACCTAATCAATTAAAGATTGATACAATGAATAAAACTATCGAAGCACTGAACGCTGGAATTAGTGCAATCAAACCTGGAAATACAGCTGATGATGTTGCACAAGCTTTTTGGAAAATTCTGGACAAATATGGAATTGAAAAAAAATCTAGAACAGGTTACTCCATTGGAATTGGTTATCCACCTGATTGGGGTGAGCATACACTTAATATTTATAAAGGAGATATGACAGTGCTTGAACCTAATGTTTGTTTTCATATGATTGCAGTGATGCAGTTTGGAGATTGGGGTGTTGAAGCCTCAGAAGCTATAAGAGTTACAGAGAATGGATCAGAATTGTTCTGTAATTTTCCAAAAGAGCTCCATATTAAGAGTTAATTAGCTATTGAAATCTATTTGTACAAATGTTTTATATGCACCTTTATGTCTAAAAATCCAGAATTCGTAAAATTTGATAAAGTAGATAAAAGTTATGACGGCAAAGTTCTTGTCGTTAAAGATCTTCAATTAGATATTGCTGAAGGTGAGTTTATAACAATGCTTGGTCCATCTGGTTCAGGCAAAACAACATGCTTAATGATGTTAGCTGGATTTGAAACACCAACACATGGTGAAATTTTATTAGATGGAAATATAATTTCGAATATTCCTCCACATAAAAGAGGGATTGGAATGGTTTTCCAAAACTATGCATTGTTTCCACATATGACAGTTTATGAAAATTTAGCTTTTCCATTAAGAGTAAGAAAAGTTGAAAAAGACGAAATTGATAAAAAAGTTGATAAGGCTTTATCGATGGTTTCATTAAATGGATTTGAAACTAGAATGCCAGCACAACTTTCAGGTGGTCAACAACAAAGGGTTGCTGTAGCAAGAGCTTTAGTGTTTGACCCTGCAGTCGTTTTGATGGATGAGCCTTTAGGAGCGTTAGATAAAAATCTGAGAGAAAGTATGCAATATGAGATTAAACATATTCATGAAAGCATTGGTGTAACTGTTGTATATGTAACTCATGATCAAAGCGAGGCATTAACTATGTCAAATAGAATTGCAGTGTTTAATGATGGAAAAGTTCAACAACTTTCAAATCCAGCTGAACTTTATGAGAAGCCAGTAAATTCTTTTGTTGCTGAGTTCATCGGTGAAAATAACACCTTCAACGGTGAAGTAGTTGATATTGCAAAAGACAAATGCAAAGTTAAATTAGCAAATTCAGAAATACTTGCCAATCCGATTTCAGTTAAGTCCAAAGGTGAGAAAACAACTGTTTCTTTAAGACCTGAACGGGCATTAATAAATCCAACTGACAATATGGACAATATGTTTACTGGAAAGATTGAAGAAGTAATTTATCACGGAGATCATACAAGAGTAAGATTAAATCTTTTAGGAAGCTCCGAGTTTATTCTTAAAGTCCCTAATAGTTCATCAAATTTAGAATTAAAAGTTAGTCAAGATATAAATATTGGATGGAATAGTGTTGATGCGAGAGCACTAGACCCAAAATAATATCAATTAACAATATGTATATCTAATATACATATTAACGACAAAATCAGCTGTTGACTTAATCATCCCTATTTGTTGTACTTTTACTTATATAAATTAATTTATATCAACGTTTAAACGGAGGAATAATGAGAAAAATAAGTAAATTATTACTAGCTCTTTCTTTTGTTGTGTCTCTAACTTCTTCAGCCTTTGCTGTTACAGTAGCATCATGGGGTGGGGCTTATACAGAGTCTCAAAAGCTAGGGTATGGTGATCCAACTGCTAAAGCACTTGGAATAGAAATCAACTGGGTTGACTATTCTGGTGGTTTATCAGAGATCAAAGCACAAAAAGAAGCAGGTGCTATAACTTGGGATATTATAGACTTATTTGCATTCGACACTATTAACGGATGTGATGAAGGTTTATTTGTTAAATTTGATTTTGACAAAGATTTCCCAGCTGCACCAGATGGAACTCCTGCAAGTGAAGACTTCTTCACAGGAATGCCTAGTGAATGTGCTGTAGGTAACATTTTATATTCTTGGAACTATGCTTTTGATACAAGAGCATTCGGTGGAAAAGAGCCTAAAACAATTAAAGATTTCTTTAACACTAAAAAATTTCCTGGAAAAAGAGCAATTTACAAAAGTGCTCTAACAAACTTAGAAATCGCTTTAGCTGCTGATGGAGTAAGAATGGGTAAAGGTGGAGAATTGCTTTACAGAAAACTTGAAGAAGAAGGTGGTGTTGACAGAGCGATGAATAAAATTAAAGAACTTTGTACAGATCCAAATGGTGGATGTGTATTCTGGTCTGCAGGTGCTCAACCGCCAGAATTATTAGTTGCTGGTGAAGTTGTTATGGCAACTGGTTGGAACGGAAGATTCTTTAATGCTGAAATAGGTGAAGGTGCTCCAATTAAACAAGTGTGGGATGGACAAGGTCTTGATTATGAATATTTTGCGCTTGTTAAAGGTGGACCAGATGAAGCAAATGCTAAAAAAGCTTTAGCTATGATGACTAACACAGAAATGTTAGCTGGTAGTGCGAAGTACATTGCATATGCTCCATGGAGAAAATCTTCTCTTGAGATCATCAAAGCTGGTGAACCATGGTACAAAGATGGTAAAACTGAAATGATGCCTCAAATGCCAACTGCTCCTGCAAATACTAAGAGTTATTTCTTAGTTGATCCTTTCTACTGGGCTGATAATGGAACAGAGATTGGTGAAAAATGGGAAGCAATGAAAGCAGGCCTATAATTTCAGTTTTAAACACTGGATTTATATAATATATTTAGGGCGGTTATAACTAACCGCCCTATTTTTTTATGAGCTCTGAAACAAAACAAATATTAACAACTGATGGAATTCCTTTAGAAGTCAGTTTAAAAAAAGCTGAGAAGAAAAATAAAATTAAAGCCTTTCTTCTAGTGGCTCCATTACTTCTATTTTTAATTATTACCTACGTTTTTCCAATTGGAGAAATGTTTAGCAGAAGTATAGACGACAAAATGATAACAAATATGCTTCCAAAAACTTTTAAAGAAATGGAAAAGTGGGATGGTCAAGAGCTACCCCCTGAAGAAGTATTTACAGCTTTTTATTATGATTTTAAGGTTCTTGTTGAAAAGCAAGAACATGGAAAACTTGGTCAAAGATTAAATAAAGAAAAAAATGGTTTTAATTCAATAACTAAAAAACTTTTTAGACAAGTAAAAAGAAAAAAAATTGATGAAAGCATAAGTATTAAAGAACAAATAATGAAAGTTCACAAAAGATGGAGAACAGTTGAATATTGGCAAGCAATAAAAAGAACAGCTCCACCTTATACAATGTCTAAGTATTTAAAAGGAATGGATATGTACTACGCTGCAGATGGGAGTATTGCACAAGTAGACGAGGATAGAAGAATTCATAGAATTCTATGGCTTAGAACCCTTGAAATTGCTTTTTTTGTTACGCTTTTTTGTTTTTTAATGGGTTATCCAATTGCTCATTTGCTTGCAACCTTACCTATGAAATATTCAAATCTTTTAATGATATGTGTGCTTTTGCCCTTTTGGACATCATTACTAGTAAGAACTGCTAGTTGGATGATTTTATTACAACAACAAGGAGTCGTTAACGATTTCTTTGTTATGATAGGTCTTGTTGCAGACGATAATAGGCCTGAGATGATGTACAATAAAGTAGGGACTTATGTTGCTATGACGCAAATATTGCTGCCTTTTATGGTTCTTCCACTTTACAGTGTTATGAAAACTATCTCTCCTAGCTTAATGAGAGCTGGAAAATCATTAGGAGGAACTCCTTTTGTTGCTTTTTGGAAAGTCTATTTTCCATTAACTATCCCAGGAATTGGAGCAGGTTGTTTGTTGGTGTTTATTTTAGCAATAGGTTATTACATAACCCCAGCATTGGTTGGTGGTGCTTCGGGAACTTTAATAAGTAATCAAATCGCATTCCATATGAAACAAACTTTAGACTGGAGCTTTGCTTCCGCAATGGGATTAATGTTGCTGAGTGGAGTTTTAGTTATTTACTGGATTTATAATAAATTGGTTGGAGTTGACAATATCAAATTAGGATAATTATGGCATTACCAAGTTATACAGAAACAAGATACAGAATTTGGCATTATATTTATATTACAATTTGTACTTTTGTATTTTTCTTTTTGATTGCACCTTTGTTTGTAATTTTCCCATTATCATTTAATGCAGAAGAGTTTTTAGTATTTTCAGAGGGAATGAAAAATCTTGATCCAGATGCATTTTCTCTAAGATGGTATAAAGATATGATTTACGGAACCAAAAATCCATGGGGATTAGCTGCAAAGAATAGTTTTATAATTGCTATTTTTGCAACAATCGGTTCAATAATTTTAGGAACATTAGCTGCTTTAGGATTAAGTAGCAGGCACATGCCATACAAAGGTATAATAATGGCTACTTTAATTTCACCAATGATTGTTCCTTTAATTATTTCAGGTGTTGCGATTTTCTTTTTCATGGCAAAAGTTGGTTTAGCAGCAACACATGCAGGAATAGTTTTAGCTCATATAATATTAGGAACTCCATTTGTTGTAATAACAGTAACAGCAACTCTTTCTGGTTTTGACCACAGTGTTACAAGAGCAGCAGCTAGTTTAGGTAGTAATCCTGTTAATACTTTTATGAAAGTAACACTACCTCTAATATTACCTGGAGTTATATCCGGAGGCTTGTTTGCATTTGTTACATCTTTTGACGAAGTTGTTGTTGTACTGTTTTTAGCTGGTTTGGAAAACACAACTATTCCAATACAAATGTGGACAGGTTTAAGAGAACAACTAAGTCCAACAATTCTTGCTGTTGCAACATGTTTAATTATTCTTTCAACTTTGATTTTAATTAGTGCAGAATTATTAAGAAGAAGATCAGAGAGATTAAGAGGAATTAATAGATAAAATTAAACTGCTTCTATTACTGTTGCAATTCCCATTCCTAAACCAATGCATTGAGTAGCAAGTGCAAATTTTTTATTCTCTCTTTTTAATAGTTGTGCAGCTTTTCCTGTTATTCGTGCACCTGTTGCACCTAAAGGATGCCCCAAAGCAATTGCTCCACCATCTAAGTTTACTTTTTCAACATCAATATCTAAATCTTTTATACAAGCCAGCGATTGAGATGCAAAAGCTTCATTAAGCTCAACAATATCTATTTCCTTAATTGAAAGTTTCGCTCTTTCTAAAGCTTTTTTAGTTGCTGCGATTGGACCTAATCCCATATAATTTGGATCACAACCCTCAACAGCAGTAGATTTTATCCTTCCAAGAATTTCTAAGCCATTTTCTTTAGCAAAATTTTCTTCACATATAAGAGTTGCAGCAGCTCCATCAGTTAGGGGAGATGAAGTTGCGGCTGTTACAGTCCCATTTTGATCAAAAGCTAATTTTAAACTATTTAATTTTTCCATTGTGCTATTAGGCCTTATATTTTCATCAGTTTCATAATCACCTATTTTAGTAATCTCGGTAAAAAATTTCCCTTTTTGCTGAGCCTCATTTGCTTTTCGATGACTTTCTAATGAGAACTTTTGTTGCTCTGTTCTTGAAATATTATATTTTTTTGCAACATTCTCTGCAGTAATACCCATTGATAAATATAAATGTGGATTTTGTTTTTCTTCATCTGAGTAAGGATATGGTAAAGGATCGAAGCCAGTTTTAACTCTTGTCATGCTTTCTACACCTCCACAAATGAATGCTTTGCCAGAACCCATTGCTATTTTTCCTGCAGCAATATGAATTGCTTCCATAGAAGATCCACACCATCTATCTACAGACATTCCTGGCACTCTTATGTCTAAGTCTGATAAAAAAGTTACCAATCTTCCAATATTAAAACACTGCTCACCAACCTGAAATGCACATCCTACAACAACATCTTCAATTTCTTTTGGATTAATTTT
>CACJIJ010000025.1 GCA_902593445.1 uncultured Pelagibacteraceae bacterium | reverse complement strand
TTCACCATCGCTAATATAATCAATTCCAACCTCAATTTGTTTTTTAACAATGTTGTTAACATCTTTTTGAACAACCTTATCAAATTGATTAAAATCTATTTGATCTTTTTGATCTTTCTTAAACAAAAGTTCAGATAACTCATTTGATCTAGGCAAACTTCCTACATGTGTTGTTTTAATTTTACTCATAATTTATTTCATTAAAATTTGTTTCCAAATTGCAACTTCATCAAACAAAACCCATTCTCTTATAACATTTCCATCAATTATTTCTGCATGGTTTATCCCCATTATAAAAATATTTTTATTTGATTTTTCTTCAAAATCTAAAGTGTCTTTAGAATGACAGCCTTCTAAAAACCATCTTATTGACGCTTTGGGATTTTTATCTGACTCTTCTAAATAACCAACATGCTCTATTGAAAACTTTATATCACTAAAAGTATTTTTTAAATTATTCCAAAATTTGACAATATCCTCTCTTCCATGTCCAATTTTATTTCCAGGCCAATAGACAGTTGCAGCTCTTGCATAATCAGAAAAATCATAGTTATTTTTAAAGATATTTTTCAATATTTTTGAGTAATTTCCTCCAGCAGACTCATTAGGCACAATGCCTTGTTTATAATCTGATTTCATCTCAGAGCTTGAATTGAATAATTGTTGTGCTTTGTCAGCACCACCTTCTTTATCAATAATCATTTGGGCAAATTCTTTTGGTGTAAATCCTATTTGTCTTACCATTGCACCTTGATCACGGACAATCCATTCATCATAGACTTGATTATTTTTGCACGCACAATCAGCAATGACTCTATAATAAATATCTTTATTAGTTGGTTTACCATATGAACCATCTCCAAGATGTGTTCCTTTGCTTAAAATTCTATGAGAAGAGTGATATCCTAAATCATCATTTCCATTCCAGATAACATCTTCACCAAGTAACTGTCTGTTAGGAAATTCTTTCAATGTTGCATAAGTTGCATCAATTACAGGTTTATTTCCATAAGTAACTCCAAAAGGTGATCTAACAGGAATATTGTCAGTGTAAAATTGAGCAATAGACTCAACATCTTTGTTTTCCCAAATTTGTTTAGTTATTTTAAGAATATAATCAGGAAAGTTTTTATATTTTTGATCAAATCCTTTCATTAGATTTGAGTTACACAATTTAAGTAACAATCCTCTTTTTCATTTATCTTTATATTAACATTAG
This sequence comes from uncultured Pelagibacteraceae bacterium, assembly GCA_902593445.1. Classification (GTDB taxonomy): domain Bacteria; phylum Pseudomonadota; class Alphaproteobacteria; order Pelagibacterales; family Pelagibacteraceae; genus Pelagibacter. The sequence goes on along the minus strand of CACJIJ010000025.1, from coordinate 13,421 downwards.
AATTGATTGGGATAGAAATTGTATCTTTGGGATTTAAAATACATTGAAAATCATCAATCATAATTTCCCACTTACCATTTCTTGAAAATAATATTGTAGGTTTTTCAAACTTTAAATTATTTATTTGTCCATTATTAGATTTTAATATTGAAAGGTTAAATCCAGTATTTTGATTTATTAATGGAGCGTATTCTTTATTTTCAAATTTATTTCCAAGAATTTGAATTAAATTAACATTATCGTTTATCTTATTAACTTGTTTTGTATTTTCATTATATTTATATATAAATTTTTCTAGCTGATCCAGTTTGTAGTTATTAAATTTTTTTATTTCTTCTTTAGAAATTGGTTCTAGAATACTTTTTCCTTTTGGAATTTCATTTACAGATAAATCAATTAATGAATTATCATTTAAAAGCGCCATACCTGTTTTTTTTGCTTTTTCTAAGACACTTGGAACCCAAGTTATTATTCCAGGATCATCTCCTCCTAAAACAACAAAAATCAAACCTTCTTCATCACCTGCATTTTCAAATGCCCTAAACATATTAGTAGGCATAGAGATAATATCTCCAGCACTTAATATTGTTTCATCTTTACCTTCTGCTCCCCAATAAAATTTCCATTTACCAGAATAAATAATGAAAACTTCTGCAGTTGTATGACTATGTAAACCAGAACCATTTTTAGGCATAGCAGATACAGCACCTAGATTAAAACTATGTGGCATTGCTATTTTAACAAATTGTTTACTATCTTCTGCGACACCTGGGCCTACAATAGAATAATTTTTTCTTTCTTTATGACCTTCAAGTTTGCCTTCAACAAATGGCAAAGTACTTGGAACAAGATCTTCAAATTTAGCTAATCGATTATTCATATTTTTTTAAACTATATTTTGTGATAGTAAAATTATCTAACAAAAAATATATGCAAATAGAACAATTTGATACAGGTCTTAAGGGTCAAGGGAAAGTGGAAAAAATAGTCATCTCACCCGAAGAAAATTATAATTACAAACAAGTTGTCAGAAAATATTTAAATTCAATAGTAAATGATGGCATCTCTAAACTTGATCAAAATCTTAAAAATGCATTCTCTCAGAATATTAATGTTAATTGTTTTTACCCATTAAATGAATTTTTAGGAGTTGATAATTTTAAAGAAAAATTTTGGAAACCTCTTTTTAACTCATTTCCTGATCTTGAAAGAAGAGAGCAAATAGTAATTAGTGGCGCTTTTAGAGATAAAATTCAAGTAGGTTCAATTTCTTCATTATCAGGCGTATTTAAAAATTCATGGTTAGGCATTCAACCTAATAACAAAATGGTAAATCTAAAGTGTTGTGAAATTCATCAGCTTAAAGATGAAAAAATTATTGAGAGTTATATTTTAATAGATTTAATAGATCTATTAATACAAACTGGATCAAATCCAATTAATCTTTCAAGAGGATCTGAAGGAAATTGGTTAAATCCAATTAACACAGATGGTGTAAATTTTTTTGAAAAAGATATGGAAATTTCTAAAGCAAGTTTAGAGCAATCACTTATCATGCAGAGAAGTTTAAATATAAAACCTGAATTAGAGGTTTCTTCTGATAAAGATCTTAAGGAAAGATTAATAAACCATCCACAAAAAGATTTTTGGCATGAAAAAATGATTTGGTATGGACCAAGTGGTATTGGAACTGCCAGATCTTTAGATGGATTTGTAGACAATCACCAATTACCTTTTAGAAAAACTTTTAAGGAAAGAAATTATTGGAAACTTGGCCATTATTGTGAGTTAGGGGATGGAAAATTTTCTTTAACAGCAGGATGGAATAGTATTCAGGCAATATATGGAACTGAGGATTGGTTAGGATATAAATCTGAAAACCAAAAAGTAACTATGAGAGTTATGGATTTTTATCACCATGATGAAGGAAAAATTCGTGAAAATTGGGTTCCAATTGATATAATCCACATATTAAAACAAATTGGAGTTGATGTTTTAGAAAGTATAAAAAAATAAAATGGCTAACATAAAATTTACTGGAGTACACAAATCATTTGGATCCAATAAAATAATCACAGATTTTAATCTTTTAGGTAAAGAAGACGAGTTTCTTGTATTAGTTGGACCATCTGGATGTGGAAAATCAACTCTTCTAAGAATGATTGCAGGTTTAGAAAAAATAGACGAAGGTGAAATTTTTATTAATGATCAAAAAATTAATGAACTTCATCCTTCGAAACGTCAAACTGCAATGGTTTTTCAATCTTACGCTCTTTATCCTCATATGAATGTTTATGAAAATATGTCTTTTGGTCTTAAAATTGAAAAAAAACCAAAAGAAGAAATAAATTCAAAAGTAATGCAAGCTGCAAAAATTTTAAAAATTGAGGAGCTATTAGAGCGAAAACCAAAACAATTGTCAGGAGGTCAAAGACAAAGAGTAGCTATTGGAAGAGCCATTACAAGAAATCCAAAGATATTTTTATTTGATGAACCTTTATCTAACTTAGATGCAGCATTAAGAGCTGAAATGAGGGTTGAAATATCTAAATTACACAACCAGATAAAAACAAATATGATTTATGTAACTCATGATCAAGTGGAAGCTATGACACTAGCAGACCGAATAGTTATTTTAAATCAAGGAAATATCGAACAGGTTGGTACTCCAGAGGAAATTTATAATGATCCTGCAAATATTTTTGTTGCTCAATTTATTGGCACACCAAAAATGAATATTTTAGATGTGAAACAGGAAAATATTGTTTCAGAAAATACAATTAAATTATTAGGTAATGATATCCAGTTTGATAAATTAAAATTAAATAAAACTAAACACTTTGTGGGTATTAGGCCTGAGCATTTGAAAGCAAATCAAAACACTCAATTTACGTTCAATCCTGAAATAGAATTAATTGAAAACCTTGGTAATGAAAAAATTGTATATATGAAAAAAGATGAACATCAATTAAGTGCAAAAATTCCAAGCAATATTGAAATAGGAAATTCTATAGGTTTTGATTTAAGTGATATTTTTATTTTTGATGAAAATGGAAATAGGATGAAATCATAACACAACTTATAATTGACTAGTTTCAATTTTTTCCCATTTTTTTGAATAATCACCATGAAACAATCGCATACCTGATATGTGACTGTCGTATCTTTGCTAAATAGAATCATTTTAATATAGTTTCACCATAAATAGGAGGGTAAATGAAAAATATAATAAAAATGTTTTGCGTAATTTCGTTTTTTATTTCGAATATTGCTTACGCAGACATAAAGTTTTGGACTACAGAAGTTCAGCCTGCCCGAATGGCGAAGCAAGAGGAAATGGCAAAGGCTTTTGAAGCTAAAACAGGTATTAAAGTAGATGTTATCCCAATCGAAGAAAAAGATTTGGGAACTAGAGCTACAGCTGCAGCAGCAGCAGGTGACTTACCAGATGTGATCTATCATACTTTACAATATGTATTACCATGGGCTGAAGCAGGAATATTAGATGTGGATGCTAACAATGATGTTGTTAAAGAACTTGGTAAAGATACATTTGCACCAGGCGCACTTAACATGGCAAAAAAAGGTTCAAAAATTGCAGCCGTTCCAGTTGATGGATGGACACAAATGGTTGTTTATAGGAAAGATCTTTTTGAAAATGCTGATTTAGCGCCACCTACAAGTTATGCGAATATTGTAGCCGCAGTTGAGAAGCTTTCAAAACAAAATGGAATGTTTGGGTTTGTAGCTGCTACTAAGACTGATGAAAATTTCATGAGTCAAGTTTTAGAGCATGTTCTTTTAGCAAATGGAGTTAATATTGTTAAAAAAGGTGGTATCAAAAAACAAGGTAAGAAATTAAAAGAAGCATTAGAGTTTTATAAAGTAATTGCAAAAGCAAGTCCTCCAGGAGAATTGTACTGGAAACAGTCTAGAGCACTTTACTTTGCAGGTAAAACTCCAATGATTATTTGGTCTCCGTTTATTATGGATGAGCTTGCTGGTTTAAGAGACTCGGCTCCACCAACAATTAACAGTGATCCTACATCACCTGAACTAGCCTCTAAAACTGGTTTCATAACTAATTTTAGTGGACCTAGTAATAAAAAAGGTGCTGCATGGGCAGATGTTAGATATTTTGGTATAACTGCTGACGCTGATACTGATGAAGCTAAACAATTTATCATGTACTCAATGGATGAAGGTTACACAAGCACATTATCGATAGCTCCAGAAGGTAAATTTCCAGTAAGAAGAGGAAACTCAAGTGACCCTGCAGCTTTCACAAAAGCTTGGAGTAAACTACCTGTTGGAGTTGATAGAAAAGCTCCTTTGTCAGATCTATATGACCCAGATGTTATTAATAACATTGTAGCCGGTTTAGATACTGCAAATAGATGGGGTGTTAAAGAAGGCGAACTATCAAGAGCATCAAAAGTCATAAATTCTCAATTTATAAATAGAATCACAAGACTTTATATCGATGATCAAATTGATGTCGATGAAGCTGTTGATATGATTAATAAATCATTAGCTAAATTCAAATAATTTAAATTTTTTAAAAAAGCGGATAATATAAATTATCCGCTTTTTTTATGAATGACACTTTAGAAAATACAGAAAAAAAAACTGCATATATATTAACTCTACCTGCAGTCCTTCTGGTTTTTTCAATAATTTTATTTCCAATTTTTGCAAACATTTGGATTAGTTTTAAAGAAGTTGAATTAAAAGATATTCGAATTCCAGAACCAAGAGCAAAAAAAATTGTAAAATCTATTTCTAATGAACCTACAAAAATAAAAATATTATATAAGTTAAGAAATAGTTCATTAATTCAAGAAATTAGAGATGTTACTTTTCAAGACAATTTTCCAAAAAATTTTGAAATTGAAAATTTAGATCCAAGATGCACTTATAAAAAGCAAAACCTAAAATGTGAATTTAGAAATTGGCCAGCTAAATATAAGGAAAATTTCCAAGTAATCTTTGCAACAAATGACGGATCAAAAATAGACAAAAAAAAACTTAAAACAATAAAACCAAAATTAGATGGGAAATCTGATAATATATTACTTAATACTAACTTTACTCTCAAAAACTTTAAAAAAGTTTTATTTGAAAATGAATTTGTAGACTTATTACTTACAACTTTTTATTACACATTTTTTGGAACAGTTGGTTCAATAGTATTTGGTATTTTAACTGCTCAAATGGTAAATCAAAAATTTTATGGAAGAACATTTATGAGGAGTGTTCTACTTTTCCCTTATGTTGCTCCAGTTGTTGCTTTAGCTTACACTTGGGAGCTTCTACTAGACCCTAATAGTGGGACATTAAATAGCTTATTGTTGAATTATCAAATTATTGAAACTCCAATAAACCTTCTTGGACAAAAATATATTGAAATTAATATTTTGGGGTTTGATTTTAAATTAAGGTTAGCACTTACAACAGTTATAATGTTTGAAATATGGAGGTATTTTCCTTTAGCCTTTTTATTTATTCTTGCGAGACTTCAAGCTATTCCAAAAGAATTATATGAGGCAGCTGATGTTGATGGGGCTAGTCCCTTTCAAAAATTTTTTAATATTACACTCCCTCAAATAACTGCAGTAATTTCGATTTTATTCATGATTAGATTTATATGGAATTTTAATAAATTTGAGGATGTCTTTTTATTAACTGGAGGTGCATCAGGAACAAGAACTTTACCAATAAATGTTTATCAACAAGGTTTTGCAATATCAGATATTGGAATGGGCTCAGCTGTTTCAATAGTAATCGTTGTATTGCTTTTAATGTTTATGTTTTTTTATTTTAAACTTTTAGGAAAGAGAGTAGATGAGAACTAAAAATACAATATTATTTTCATTGATCTCTACTTTTTTCTTAATTTTTTTAATTTCGATTTGGAAAATATTAGCAACATTGCAAGGTTTAAGTATTAATAGTTTTAATATAGAAATAATTTTTATATTTGGTTTTTTAATATCATTAGCTCACTTAGTAATAGGTGATAGAATTAAATCAATTTATAAATCTATCATTTTTTCTTCCATATTCGTTTTTTGTGATGGTTACTTAATACAAAAATTACCAATTTGGTATAATGTAGGGGTATTTTTAATATTATATTTTTTCACCAATAAAATTAGTAAATATACTTTTATAGGTTTAAAAGAAGAGCACTCTACTCAAGTAATTTTATTTGATTTTTTAACTTTATTTGGAATTTTATTTTTTTCATTTGTAATACTTTTTCCATTTTACATGATGTTAGTAACAAGTTTTAAAACACAAATAGCATTGTTAGTGAATCCTTTAGATTTTAGTATAAATTTTGGCCAAGATATAAAAGATTTATTTAAATCTTATTTTGTAATTTTTAAATCTTATAAATTTGGAAAATATATTGTGATTAGTACTATTGTTTCTGTCGGCACTGTTATTATCACTCTTCTTTTTGCAATACCTGCTGCTTATGCAGTTGCAAGATTAAATTTCTTTGGAAAAACATTTTTATCTACATCTATACTTATAATATATATGTTTCCTGCAATCGTTCTTGTTATTCCGTTGTATACAATATTTAGTCAATTAGGTTTACGTAATTCAATAGAGGGTTTATTAATTGTTTATACCGCAACAACACTCCCGGTAGCTATTTATATGTTACAAGGATACTTCAAAAGTATACCAAAAGAATTAGAGGAAGCTGCAATTTTAGACAAATTAAGTTGGTTTGGAATTATTACAAAAATTATAATACCTTTAAGCATTCCCGCGATTTCGTCTGTTGCTTTGTATGTTTTTATGATTGCCTGGAATGAGTTTTTGTTTTCTTTGATGTTTTTGGATAATCCAAATTCATTTACATTATCAAGAGCTATTCAATATCTAAGTGGTGATGCCGAAACCCCAAGGCAATATTTAATGGCAGGATCAGTTGTAGTAACATTGCCTGTGTTGTTTATATTTGTTTATTTTGAAAAATATTTAGTCAGTGGTTTAACAGCGGGGAGTGTAAAAGGTTAATGAAAGTTTCAATTAATAGGGCAAAAAAAACTTTACTTGGTAATAGAAGAAGGGGTTATACTTTACCAACTAACAACAAACTTTATCCTGCTCAGTGGAATTGGGACTCTGGCTTTATAGCTTTAGGATATTCTTATTTTAATTTAAACTTTGCATTAAAAGAAATAAATACATTGTTAGATGGACAATGGAAGGATGGAATGGTCCCTCATATTTTATTTCATAACACAAAAACAAATTATTACCCAAATTATACAGCATGGAATTGTGGTAATAAAATCCACTCATCTGGAATAACTCAACCACCAATATTAGCAACAATTTTAAAAGAAATTTTAAATAAAAATAAAATCAATAAAACCCAATTGTTAAATATTAAAAAAATAATTAAAAAAATTAAAAAATTTCATGAATGGTTTATTCAATTTAGAGATCCAAAAAAAACTGGCTTAGTATCTATTTTGCATCCTTGGGAGAGTGGATATGACAATTCTCCTATATGGGATGAGCCCATGAATAAAGTAAATATTGAGAAAAATATAAAGTATAAAAGAGCTGATAATAAGGTTGTAAATCCAGATTTTAGACCACTTAATATAGATTACGATAGGTATGTCACAATAAAAAATAATTTAAGAAAAATTAAATATAATCCAAAAAAAGTTTATAAATCCTCTTTTTTTAATGTTGTAGATGTAGGTTTTAATTCTATATTTTTAAAAGCAAATAAAGATCTCGTTTCATTATTAGATAATTTTGGTTTTAACAAAACTAAAATAGATAATTACATAAAACTTACAGAAAAAAATTTTCTTAAATTATATGATAAAAAAAGAAAAACTTTTTTTTCAAAAGATATAAAAAATAATAAAAAAATTTATATTCCATCAATAACTAATTATTTTGTATTATTTGCTGATTTAAAAAATGACAAAATAAATAAAAAACTGATTCAAAATTTAAAAAAGTACAATTCAAAAGAAAAATATTTTTTTTCATCAATTAAACCAAATCATAAAAGTTTTGAAGAGAAAAGATACTGGAGAGGCCCTGTGTGGATTAATTGTAATTGGTTTATTTATAAAGGACTAAAAAACAAAGATAAGTTCTTTTCTGATAAAATAAAAAATAAAACCATCCAAATATTAGAAAAAAAAGGTTTTTTTGAATATTTCAGTTGTAAGAATGGTCAACCTATGGGAGCAAAAAACTTTTCTTGGTCAGCAGCCCTTTACTTGGATTTAAAACTTAATCAAAATTAGTTTGAAAAGCCGTATTTTCTTAATCTGACATCACCTGTTCTAGCATGTGCTTCCATTCCTTCGTATCTAGAAATTCTAGCACAAGCTGCTCCAACTTCTTTAGTAGCTGCTTTACTCATTCGTTGAAAACTTAATGTTTTAATGAATTTTCCAACAAATAAACCACCTGTATATCTTCCGGCCCCTTTTGTTGGAAGTATATGATTTGTACCTGAACATTTATCACCATATGCAACGGTAGTCTCCTCGCCAATAAATAAAGATCCATAATTCTTTAATCGATCATGATACCATTGTAAATTTTTAGTCTGGACTTCCAAATGTTCTGGAGCATACTCATCACTAACTTTAGCGATCTCTTCATCCGTATCACAAAGAATTACTTCTCCATAATCTCTCCATGCTGCACCTGAATTTTCCTTTGGTAGATCTGGTAAATCTGCAATTAATTCTGGAACTCTTTGTATTACGTAGTCTGCAACTTTTTTACTTTTGGTAAATAGCCAAGCTGGAGAATTGTAACCGTGTTCTGCTTGACCAACTAAATCATACGCAACCATTTCAGGGTCTGCTGTCTCATCTGCAATTACTGCAATTTCTGTTGGACCAGCAAATAAATCTATACCAACTTTTCCAAATAAAATTCTTTTTGCTTCTGCAACAAATTGGTTACCAGGACCAACTAAAATATCTGCAGGTGCATTTCCAAACAAACCATTGGTCATTGCCGCAATAGCTTGCACGCCACCTAAATTCATTATTACATCAGCTCCACATAAGTCAGCTGTATAAACTATTGATGGATGTACTCCAACACCAGGTTTAGGTGAACTACAAACTAAAATATTTTTGACCCCAGCAACTTTTGCTGTTGTCACACTCATTACAGCTGAAGCTATATGAGCATATCTGCCTGCAGGTACGTAGCAACCAGCTGTATTTACTGGAATAAGTTTTTGTCCAGCAAATAAACCATCAGATAATTCAACTTCAAAGTCTTGGCCATAATTTTTTAATTGTGCTTCAGCAAATTTTCTAACTCTTTCGTGAGAGAACTGAATATCATCTTTAGTTTTTTGATCTAAATTTTTTTTTATTTCTTCAATTTTTTCTTTTGAAACAATTACATCACCTTCATATTTATCAAACTTTTTCGAAAGCTCCTTACAGCCTTCTTCTTTACTTGTCTCAATATCTTTTAGAATATTTTCTACTATTTCTCTTGTTTTTGTATCGTCAGTTGATGATGTTTTTGGTGATTTTTTTAAGTATGTAATTGCCATTGTTCTCCTTTAAAATTTCAATTTATTTAAATGAATTTCTTTTGAAATTCAATGTATCATTTAGTCTAAAGCGACTACTGCAGCAGCAATTGAGGCTAAACGCGCTTGAGCTTCATCAGATCTGCTAGTTATTACCACAGGCACTTTTCCGCCTACAACAACACCTGCAGCACATGCGCCACTAAAGTATATAAGCATTTTAACCAAGGCATTACCTGCCTCAACACTTGGCACTAATAATACATCTGCTTCTCCAGCAACTAAATTTTTAATTCCTTTAATTGCAGCAGATTTTTTTGAAATACTATTATCGAAAGCTAAAGGGCCAAAAACATCAGCATTTAAATTTTCTTTTTTGGCTAATTTTGTAATCTCTGCAGCTTCAATGGAACTTGGTACACTTTCTAAAACTTCTTCAGTTGCTGATAAAACAGATATTTTTGGTTTTTCTATTCCTATTCTGTGTGAAAAATTTACTACATTTTTCAAGATATGCATTTTAGTTTTTACATTTGGTAAAACATTCAATGCCCCATCAGTGATTATCAAAGGCTTGTCATCTTTACCAATACTCATATGCCAAATATGACTTAGTCTTGTTTTACCTAACAAATTATATTCACGTTTTAAAACCTCTTTCATTAAAATATCTGTATGAATGTGTCCTTTAACAATTATTTTAACTTTATCTTCACTTGCAAGTTTAGCAGCAATTTTAGCAGTATCATTTTCTACTGGTTCATGAATAAGTTCATATTTAGAAATATCCCAACCTATATCTTCAGCACATTTTTGTATTTCTACGTCATGACCAATAAAAATTGGTTCAATTAAATTTTCATTTACCGCATCTTGAATAGATAGCATTGGAAGTGGTTTTCCAGCATTAACAACAGCTACTTTAACACCTTTTTTTTTGTGAGCTAAATCTAGAAGGTTATTTGGGCATACAATTTCTTTACTTGAGAGCATAATATTTAATCGTTAAGAATTTTTACTTCTTTGTCATTTATATCCAAAAAGACCTCTTCTCCAACTTTAAATGTGTCATTTGTTTCTCCAGAAATTACAAACAGTTTTCCAGCGTTTGAATTTAATATGTATTGATAGCTGTTTCCAACAAATGATGCATTATTTACAGTTGCATGAATAGAATTTTCTTTTTTATCTTTGTTTATTGAAATTTTTTCAGGTCTAAGTGCTACAGAGACAGTTTCTCCTAATTCTTTACCGATCTGAACTTTAATTTTCATTTCAGCTACTTTTAAATCATAAGTGTTTGATTGTTTATTTAATATTTCTGCTTTTACAACATTCGCATCACCAATAAAATTAGCTACAAATTTATTTTGTGGAAAATTATAAAGATCTTTTGGACTACCTTCTTGGGCGATGACTGCATTATTCATCACAATAACTTTATCAGAAATAGCTAACGCTTCTTCTTGGTCATGGGTTACATAAATAGTTGTAACTCCTAATTTTTGTTGAATTTCTCTAATATCTTCTCTTACTTGTCTTCTTAATTTTGCATCTAAGTTAGAAAGAGGTTCATCGAAAAGCAGTACTTTTGGTTCCAACACAATTGCTCTTGCAACCGCAACCCTTTGCTGCTGTCCGCCAGATAGTTCTGATGGCATCCTATTTTCATACCCCTCCAAATTTACCAATTTTAGAGTTTCTAAAGATTTTTGAATATATTCTTCCTTATTTACATTGACCATTTTTAAGCCATACGAAACATTTTCAATGACGCTCATATGTGGAAATAATGCATAAGACTGAAATACCATTGATACATCTCTGTCAGTTGCAGGCAATAATGTTACGTCTTCTTCATCTACTAATATTTTACCACTTGAAGCTCTTTCTAGACCTGCAATGATTCTTAGTGAAGTAGTTTTTCCACAACCAGATGGACCAAGTAAAGTAGTTAAAGTTCCAGCTTCAAATTTACAGCTAACATTATCTACCGCTGTAGTTTCATTAAATTTTTTTGTTATATTTTCAAATTTTACTTCTGCTTTTTTCATTATCCTAAATTTCCTTGTAAAATTCCAGCTGCCTGATCTCTTCTTCCTAATTTACGTTTTCCTATTATTAATTGCATTAAAGTAATTGTAATCAGCATAACTACAATTAATGCAGATGAATACACTATTGCAAGGCCATAGTCATTATTTTCTAATCGACCAAGTATGTATGAAACAGCTAAGTCATAATTTGCACTTACCAAGAAGATAACTGCACTAATTGCTGTCATGGCTCTTACAAAACTAAAAACTAAAGATGCTGTAATGGCAGGCTTAAGTAAAGGAAGAATTATATTCCTAAATGTTTGGGCGCTAGAAGCGTTTAAAGTTGATGAAGCTTCATCTAAGTGTGGATCAAGCTGGTTCATAGCAGCTATTCCTGCTCTAACTCCAACAGGCATATTTCTAAACACAAATGCGATCACTAAGATTATTCCAGTTCCTGTTATTTCAAGAGGAGGAACATTAAAAGCAAAAACGTAACTTACACCGATAACACTACCAGGTATTGCAAAGCTCAACATCGTACCAAATTCAAAAGCATTTTTTCCTTTGAATTTGTGTCTTGTTAGAAGATATGCAGTCAAAATTCCTATTGCAGCAGTCGGTAATGAGGAAATTAAAGCAATCGTAAATGTAGTATTAAAGGAGTTCCACGCAGTTCCTGTCCATAAGAAACCTCTCTCTTTTACCCAATCAACACTAAAAGCTTCAATATAATGTCTTAACGTAAAGCTATGATCAACACCCCACATTTCTACAAATCCACCGAACATGATCATTACATAAATTATGAATGTCAATAAAGCCCACGGAAGCACAGTTGAATAAATTACCCATTTTGTTTTTTTTGGAAGTTCTGGATGAACACCACTATCTCCTTTACCTGAAATTGAAATATAGGATTTTTTTCCTAACCATTGGTTTTGTAAATAAAATACTACTAGAACAACAGATAATAAAATTATAGCTAATATTGCTGCTTTAGTTTCATCGTACTGTGCGCCAACAATTGCAAAAAATATTTCAGTAGATAATACATCGTATTCCGCTCCTAGTACTAAAGGGTTACCAAAGTCTGCTAAACTTTCTATAAAACCAAGTAGAAACGCATTTGCTATTCCAGGTCTCATTAATGGCAAGGTAACTGTTTTAAAAACTTGCCATTTAGATGCTCTCAAGGTTTGAGATGCTTCTTCCATAGATGGACTGACACTTTCAACAACACCAATTAAAACTAAAAATGCAATAGGGGTAAAAGCAAGTGTTTGGGCAAACCATATTCCTGGTAGACCATAAATCCATCTAGAAGGTTCAATGTCAAATCCCCATTCAAGAAACGAACTCACAACACCAGTTCTTCCAAATAAAATTATTATTGCTAATCCAATTACAAATGGTGGAGTAATTATTGGTAATACAGATAATACTCTAATTGTTTTTTTAAATCTGAAACTAGTTCTTGCAACTAATAAAGCAAAAGCTAACCCCAAAATTGTTGATGAAAATGCAGTGAGTGTACCCATAGTAACGGTATTCCAAAAAACACCACAAGCATAATCACTATAAAGGCAATCCAGCCCCCAAATTCCTTTATTAAATATTTTGTCTGAAAAATTACTTATTTCATATCCACCTTCGGTTCCTTTAAAAGCAACTGCAAACATTCTGAAAATTGGAAAAAATACAAAAGTTGAAACTAAAATTATAATACTACCTATACTTCCAACTATAAAATTATCCCCATTCAACCACCCACGTGCTGAAAGACCATGAGTGATATAAAATACAAATGTACAACAAGT
>CACJIJ010000024.1 GCA_902593445.1 uncultured Pelagibacteraceae bacterium | reverse complement strand
GTAACAACTGAGTTTTTAGAATGGTTAAAGGAAGCAGGAAATGATTTAATTACTCCTCATCCAGAATTTGGTTTTCCAGGTTTAAAGGATGGAGATGGATGGTGTGTGTGTGCAAGTTGGTACGCAAGAGCTGTTGATGCTGGAAAGGGTTGTCCTATATATTTGAAACGAACTCATAAAAATACTTTAAAACATATTTCTATTGAAAAACTAAAGAAATACGCGATAGACTTATCTTGATTACATATTTCCATATCTTGGACCACCACTTCCCTCAGGTGTAACCCAAGTTATATTTTGAGAAGGCTCTTTAATGTCACAAGTTTTACAGTGGATACAATTTTGAGAATTGATTACAAATTTCTGCTCTTCATTTTCTCTTTGAATTTCATAAACCCCTGCAGGACAATATCTTTGAGCAGGTTCATCAAATTTTTCTAAAGTATAATTTATTGGTAAATCAGGGTCTTTAAGCTTTAAATGTATTGGTTGGTTATCTGCGTGATTAGTTCCCGTGAGATAGACAGAGCTAGTCTTATCAAAGGTTATAACATTGTCATATTTTGGATAATTTATTTTAGGCATTTGTTTTGCAGGCTTTAATGTTTCGTGGTCAGCATGTTTGTGTGCTAGAGTAAAAGGAAGTTTGCCTCTAAACAAAATTTGATCAATCCCTGTAAAGATTATTCCTAATATTAATCCCCAATTAAAACTTGGTTTAACATTTCGAGCTTCATAAAGCTCTTTATGTAACCAGCTATTTTTAAATTTATCCTCATAAATAGATAAATCTTTGTTTTCTTTTAAATGTTCATTAATGGTTTCAGCTGCAATTATTCCACTTTTCATCGCTGTATGAGAGCCTTTTATTTTTGGCATATTTAAAGTACCAGCATCACACCCAACTAATAAAGCTCCAGGCATAAACATTTTTGGCAAACTTTGAAATCCACCTTCAATTAAAGCTCTTGCACCGTAAGAAATTCTTTTTCCACCCTCGATAATTTTTTTAATTGACGGATGTGTTTTAAATCTTTGAAATTCATCATAGGGAGATAAATAGGGATTTTTATAATCTAGACCAATTACATAACCTAAAAAAACTTGTTTATTTTCTGCGTGATAAATAAAACTTCCACCATAAGTATTATTATCTAGTGGCCATCCTGCCGTATGCATAACTAAACCTTCCTCATGATTTTTATCTTCTATTTCCCAAATTTCTTTAAATCCAATTCCATATTGTTGAGGATCTTTACCTTTATTTAATTCAAATTTTTCAATGAGTTGTTTTCCTAAATGGCCTCTACAGCCTTCTGCAAAAACAGTTACTTTACCTAAAAGCTCGATACCGGGTTCGAAACTATCTTTTTTATTTCCCTCTTTATCTATTCCCATGTCTTGAGTCGCTACTCCTTTAACAGATCCATCTTCATTGTATAAAATTTCACTTGCTGGAAAACCTGGAAAGATTTCTACACCCAAGGCTTCAGCTTGTTCTGCAAGCCATCTACATAAATTTGCAAGACTAATAATATAATTTTTATGATTTTGTTGAACAGCTGGAAGTAGCCATGTTGGCCAGCTTAATGATCTAGTTTTTCCTAAAAATAAAAATTTTTCTTTAGTTACTTTTGTTTTAATTGGAGAATTTAATTCTTTCCAATTAGGTAATAATTCATCTAGAGCACGTGATTCAAATACATTCCCACTTAAAATATGAGCTCCAATTTCTGAAGCTTTCTCTAATAAACAAACATTAAGATTAGGATCTAATTGTTTTAACTTTATTGCAGTCGATAATCCTGATGGACCTCCACCAATGATTACAACGTCATATTCCATTGATTCTCTAGACATTACCTAGTTTTTAACTGTAAGGATTATTTTTGTATAGTGTTTAATTTGTTCAGCTCTTCCATGAACTGAGGTATTGCCTCAAATAAGTCTGCTTCAAGACCATAATCTGCTACACTAAAAATTGGCGCTTCACCGTCTTTATTTATTGCAACAATGACTTTACTTTCCTTCATTCCAGCTAAATGCTGAATTGCTCCAGAAATTCCAATAGCAATATACAAATCTGGAACAACTACTTTTCCTGTTTGACCTACTTGATGATCATTACTTATATAGCCAGCATCTACTGCTGCTCTTGATGCTCCAATCGCTGCACCAAGCTTGTCGGCTATTTCTGTTATTAATCTAAAATTATCTCCACTTTGCATTCCTCTTCCACCTGATACAACAATTCTAGCTGTACCAAGTTCAGGTCGGTCAGATTTTATTTCTTCTCTTTTTACAAATTTGGTGTTTGAAAATTCCTCACCAGCTTCCACTTTTTCAATTACAGCTGATCCACCAGAGCTTTCACATGGATCGAAAGAAGTAGGTCTAATTGTTACACATTTTTTTTCATCATTGCTTTTAATTGTTGCAAAAGCGTTACCTGCATAAATTGGTCTTAAAAAAGTATCTGATGATATTACTTTAATAATGTCACTTACTTGCGATGTATCAAGATGAGCAGCAATTCGTGGCATCAAATTTTTTCCAAATGTATTTGCTGAACAAACAATATGAGAATAACCCTCTGCAAGTTTAACAATCACTGGAGCAAAATTTTCTGCTGTGAAGTTTTCATAGTGAGCTGCTTCCACACTCAATACCTTTTTAACTAATGGAAGTTCAGATAATTGTTTTGCAGCTTCTGCAGAGTTTTGACCAATAATCACAGCATGAACTTCTGAGTCAATTTGAGATGCTGCTGTAGCTGCATTAAGAGTAAAAGGTTTTAACTCTTTATTATTGTGCTCTGCTATAAGTAAAACTGACATTAAATTACCTTCGCCTCATTTTTTAATTTTTGAACTAATTCAGCAACATTTGCAACTTTTATACCTGCTTTTCTTTTTGGAGGCTCCTCTACTTTTAGTTGTTCTAATCTTGGTGATACATCTACGCCTAAATCAGAAGCAGCAATTTCCTCTATAGGTTTTTTCTTAGCCTTCATTATATTTGGTAGTGATGCGTATCTTGGTTCATTCAACCTAAGATCGCAAGTTACAATAGCTGGAACATTTATTTCAATTGTTTCAAGACCTTCATCTATTTCTCTAGTTACTTCTAATTTATTATCTTTAACATCAATCTTTGAGGCAAATGTTGCTTGTGGCCAATTTAATAAAGCACTCAACATTTGGCCTGTTTGATTACAATCATCGTCTATTGCTTGTTTACCCATAAATACTAAATCTGGTTTTTCTTTATCTACTATTTTTTGTAATATTTTTGAAACGGCTAATGGTTCTAATATTCCATCTGCTTTGACATGTATTCCTCTATCTGCTCCAACTGCTAAAGCTTTCCTAACTGTCTCTTGAGCTTTTTCTTCTCCAACAGTTATTGCAACTACTTCTGTGGCTTTGCCCGCTTCTTTAATTTTTACAGCTTCTTCTATTGCATTATCATCAGGTGGGTTGGTTGACATTTTAACATTGTCAGTAACTACGCCAGTTCCATCTTCTTTAACTCTGATTTGAACGTTGTAATCAATTACCCTTTTTACAGCTACTAAAATTTTCATTAAGCTCTCAACAAATTGTTTTCTGAATCGTATGGACTATCATCTAAAACAGTAGCGTCGTACATTTCACCTAATATATCAACTTGTAATTTGTCGCCCACGCTTGAACAATCTGGCTTAACCATTGCAAGAGCTATTGATTTATCTAATCTAAATCCAAATTCACCTCCAGTTGCTCTTCCAACAACTTTTCCATCTTTAAAAATAGGATTATTTCCTAATACATCAGCATCTTTAGTATTGTGAACCTCTAAAGTAACTAATTTATTATCAAAACCTTTTTCTCTCCATTTATTGAGTGCCTCTAAACCAATAAAGCTACCTTTGTTTGGATGAATAAATCTATCAAGACCAGATTCATATGGTGAGTATTCAATTGATAATTCTGTACCAACTAGTTTATATGATTTTTCAACTCTTAGACTGTTCATTGCTCTAATTCCAAAAGGTTTAATTCCTAAATCTTTTCCTGCTTCCATTAATTTATCAAAAATATGGTTTTGATATTCAATTGGATGATGTAGTTCCCAACCAAGCTCACCCACAAAGTTTACTCTCATTGCATTTACTGGAGCATATCCAACATTTACATTTTTAGCAGTTAACCATTTGAAATTCTCATTAGAAAAATCGTCTGTTGAAACTTTTTGCATTAATTGTCTAGCTTTAGGACCTGCTACTACCAGAACTCCTGTGCTGTTTGTTAGATCTTCAAATATTACCGATCCATCATCTGGCATCCATTTTTGTATCCAGTCATGATCTAATCTTAAATTTGCTCCAGCAGAAACTAAATAGTAACTATTTTCTGCTTCTTTCATTATTGTAAATTCTGAATGCACCCCACCTTTGGTATTTAAAGCGTGACATAGATTAATCCTTCCAATATTTTTTGGAAGTTTATTAGCTACTAAATAATCTAAAAATTCCTCAGCTTTAGGTCCTTTAATTCTACATTTTGCAAATGCAGTCATATCTAAAAGACCTACATTTTCTTTTACATTTTGACATTCTTTTTTAATAGCATCAAACCATTTCGATCTTCTGAATGACCAATCATCTTTTTGTTCCATTCCATCTGTTGCAAAGAAATTAGGTCTTTCCCATCCAAACTTCTGACCAAATACAGCACCTAAATTTTTCATTCTTTCATAACAAGGAGCTGTTCTTAGAGGTCTTGCTGCTGGTCTTTCTTCATCTGGATAATGGACAATAAATACATGACTATATGCTTCTTCATTTTTTGCTTTCAAATAAGATTTAGTTGCATAGTTACCGTAACGTCTTGGTTCAACTCCTAACATGTCAATTGTAGGTTCACCATCAACTATCCACTCTGCTAGTTGCCAACCTGCACCACCTGCTGCTGTTATTCCAAAACTATGTCCTTCATTAATCCAAAAATTCTTAAGTCCCCATGCAGGACCAACAATTGGATTACCATCAGGAGTATAACAGATTGCTCCATTATAAACTTTCTTTACTCCAACTTCTCCAAATGCAGGAACTCTATGAATTGCTCCTTCTATATGTGGGGCTAATCTGTCTAAGTCTTCTTGAAATAATTCATATTCAGAATTTTTTGATGGCCCCTCTACATAACAAGCTGGTGCACCATCTTCATAAGGGCCTAAAATTAATCCTCCAGCTTCTTCTCTCATATACCATCTGCTATCACTATCTCTTAAGACTCCCATTTCTGGTAATCCATCTTTTTTTCTTTTTTGAATTGCAGGATGCGGTTCTGTAACAATGTATTGATGTTCAACAGGTATTACTGGAATATCTAATCCTACCATTTCACCTGTTTGTCTTGCAAAATTTCCAGAACAAGAAATAACATGTTCGCACTCTATTGATCCCTTATCTGTTTCCACAATCCATCCGTCTTTAGTTTGCCTCATTGATAAGACAGTTGTATTTCTATAAATTTCTGCTCCTCTATTTCTTGCACCGGTTGCTAATGCTTGTGTTAAATCTGCTGGTTGAATATATCCATCTTCAGGGTGTTGTATTGCTCCTACTAAATCATCTGTATGACATAATGGCCAAATTTCTTTTACTTGTTCTGGTTTCAAAAATTTAACATCTACTCCTATAGTTCGAGCGACACCTGCGTATTGATGGTATTCATCCATTCTATCTTTTGTACTTGCTAGACGAATATTTGAAACAACACTAAAGCCAACATTTTTTCCAGTTTCTTCCTCTAATGTTTTATAAAGATTGACTGCATATTTATGAAGTTGTCCAACTGAATAACTCATATTAAATAAAGGCAACAAACCTGCTGCGTGCCAAGTAGATCCCGAAGTTAACTCTTTTCTTTCAACTAAAACAACATCAGACCAGCCCTTTTTTGCTAAATGATAAAGGGCACTTACCCCTACAACTCCTCCACCAACTACTACAACTTTAGTTTTTGTTTTCATTCAGGGATTCCTACTAAATTTTTAATTGTTACGAAACAAAAATGTATATGTGGACAATCAAATTGAGCTTCCAAGAGGAATTGGACTAGATACCATTGTGGTTAACCAACAGTCTTTCAAAGTTCCCTCAGAGGTGTACTTTTCGACTTGCCAATTGAATTTGTGATAAATTTTATCCTTATCAAGAATGATAACTTCAAATTGAGCCCATTTGTCACTACTTCCAAGTTCAGTTATTGTGTGACTTAGATGGTTAATCATCATCCCGTAAGAATCGCTTTTTATCATCATCTTAAAGTTACTTAATGGTCCTGTTACTCTCTTATTATTTGGGTGAGCAAATTTCCAAGTTTGTTCTATACCACTATCTTTATATTCAAGATCATTTTTTTGAAGCCCACTCAATTGAATTCTAATAACTTCTTTAGGGCTTATAGTACTATTGGGGTTTAATAATTCAGCATAAGAAAATGAAATAAGGAAAAAAAATAAAATTACAGCTTTAAAGATTATTAGCGGTTTTTCTAACATCATTTAAAAATTCTTGTCTTTTTGCATCACCAACAAATGGTACTGCAAAATATCTTCTATAGACAATGTTATATATGCCACACATATGAAATACTCCTCTTTTTAATCTTCTAATTGGTAAGTTTAAAAAAAAAGTTGTAATTGCTAATCTTGGTGAACCATATGTGCAGAATATTATAGCTTTTTTATCTCTTAAGTTTCCAATTGGGTAACCGTAATTTCCAACCAACTGTTTAAATCTAAACGCCCAAGGTGGGGCTAAAACTTTATCTATCCAACCCTCAACTATCGCTGGCATCCTAAAATTCCAAATTGGAGCAATTAAAACAATTGTATCACTTTGTTCGATTCTTTTTCTATGATCTAAAACTTCTTGATCAGGTTCCTCGCCAGCGAAAACAGGATCAAATTTCTCTTTATATAAATCAACAACATCAACTTGATTTCCATTTTCTTTTGATTGTTTAACAAATTCATCTCGAATTGCTGCATTAAATGAATTATCATTGTAGTGTCCATACACTAAGAAAATTTTTTTCATTTTATAAAATATTTATTCAGTAGTTTTGTATTTACTATTATTAATTATAAATACAAATACAATTGGAAGAATTAAAGTTAAAAGTGCTACAACTATCAGTAAAATTCCAAGTTCAGAATAATCTGCTGTGGTTTGTATTTCGCCAGAAACCTTATCCTTAACCTCTCTTGTTACAGTAAATATTTGATTTAAATATTTTGTTCCTAACGCACTCGCTGATAATGCTAGATTTGTAAAAGATGCAAAAACTGCAAAAAAAGTTGCTTTTAAATGAGCTGGAGCATTTTTTGCTATCCAAGCTAATAGAGGTATCATTGATACTTGGCCAAGCGGAGACTCTAATGCAGTATTAATTAATGCAATAAACTTAGCATCAACAACTCCACCTGTTAACGAGGCTGTCCAGTTATGAAAACCATAATACATTCCAACACTTGGTAAAAACAAAATCGCACCCGCAATACTTAGAACTACAATTATTTTAGCAATTGAATTATTTGCCATAAAAGGTCTTAACAATACAATTCCTGCTAATGTTAAAATTGATGCCAATAATGATAGAACAGAAAAAAACTGTTCATTAAATCCAAGCTCATCAATTTCAAACCAAGTTAATCCTGGTCCAGGACCTGGCATGGCTCTAAATATAAAAATAATTACTGCTGTACCTACAATTGTAAATCTTAGTTCCTGAGGTAATTCCTTAATAAGTTTAAACATTAAAAACAAAATGATTATGACTGAGCCAATAAACACAATTTCTTGTGCAAACGGAACATTAAAGGAACCAATAGACAATGTGAAAATAACAAAAACTAAACTTCCTCCTAATATCCACCAGTTTATTTTTGTTTTTTCGTTACCTCTTTCATCTTTAAATTCTAGACCTTTAGATTTTAAAGTTTGTATTTTTTTATGTCTTAAATAATTTGCTAAAATTACACCTAGTATAGAAACTAAAGGTATTACAAGAGCATAGATGTAGATAGTTCCATATAAATTTATCTTATCGGGCTGCTCAAGGCTTTCCACATCTCTAAACAATATTACATTAACTAATGCAACAAGTACTGTACCGCCAATAATAGCAAACCTTCCAAGTGTCTGCATTGTTGTATGCATTATTTTTATTTGATCTTTAGAATAATCATTTCCTGATTCATCAACCAAAGGAACTGCCTCAACTGTCATAGCATCGGCTACAACGTCCTGAACCACATAACCAACTGGAGCTAAAATCACACTTATCACAAACCATGTTTCTACCGAAAATACCTGGGACATATCTTCAGTATGAATAATCAATCCATACATAATTAGTAAACTAAGAGCTATCAATGAAGCTCCAAAATAGACCATGTAATTTTTTCTCTCCCAGATTAGATCTACTAAATGTCCTAATGGCATTTTTAACGCCCAAGGAATTCCAGCCCAAAAACCTAGACCTGCTAAAAATGCTGCAGATAAATTTAAATAATCTTTAACAAAAAATGTACCAACAATACCTGTTAAGCCAGAAATACCTGCAGCCATATAAACCATTAATGGAGGTAGATAAGTCCATTTAAATTGACGACCCAAATCTAAAAATGTGCTGTCTAAAAATTTAATTATTTTGCTCATTAGTCACTTAAAACCGGAAAAGCTTGTCTAACTTTTAAAAAATATTTTTGATATTCCATTTTAGTACATTTGTTTTCAATATACTTAATATCATTTTTTTCCATCAATTCTTTTGCCTTTTCGTCTCGTATACCGAGCTGTAACCATAAAACTTTAGCACCAATTTTAACTGTATCTTCTGCAATAGCATAAACTTCTTTTGATGGTCTAAAAACATCTACAATATCAACCTGATCATTAATATCAGATATTTTAGCAAAAACTTCTTCTCCTAGAATTTTTTGACCCTCAGCTCTAGGATTGACAGGATAAACTTTAAATCCATATTTTTGCATATATTTCATAACTATAGTTGATGCCTTTGTTGGGTCGTTACTAACTCCTACCATTGCAATTGATTTACATTTTGAAAGAACTTCTTTGATATCACTCATTTATTATTTTTAATTTGTTTTTCACAAAATATTTTTGCTTCAGGAACTGTCATTGGTTTTTCTAATTTTTGGCTACCAGCAATACATGCATCGATTGCTCTTTTTTGATTATGATCTTTAAAATTATAAATTACAAACATTCCAACAATAATAAAAAGAACTATTAAAACATTCTTTATCATTATTTATTTTTCCATTTTGGTTTTCGTTTTTCGAGGAATGCAGAAATTCCTTCTTTTGCATCCATTGCCATCATATTAAGGGTCATCATTTTACTTGTATAAGCGTAAGCTTTTCTTAATGGCATTTCTAATTGTTTGTAAAAAGCTTGCTTTCCAATTTTTATGGTTAAATTAGATTTAGAAGCAATTTTATTTGCTACTTTTAACACTTCGTTGTTTAATTTGGCTTTTGAAAAATTATCATTAATCAACCCTATTTCTTTTGCATAATTTGCATTGATAGGTTCCCCAGTTAGCAACATTTTCATCATAGGTTTTCGATTTATCTTTCTACTGACAGCAACCATAGGTGTACTACAAAACAAACCAATGTTTACACCAGGAGTAGCAAACAATGCGTCCTTAGAACTATAAGCTAAATCACAACTTGCAACCAATTGACAGCCAGCTGCAAATGCAGCTCCATGAACTTTAGCAATTACAGGTTTTCTACCTTCAACAATTTGAAGCATTACTTTTGAACAAAGATTAAATAATTTCAAATATTTATCTCTCTTTTTTAGACCTCTAACTTCTTTTAAATTATGACCTGCACTAAATCCTTTACCGGCACCCTCTAATATTATTACTTTAACTTTTTTATCAGCATCTAATTTTTTTAATGCCTTTAATAAATCTGAAAGATTTTTGAATGATAAAGAGTTATAAGTTTTTGGTTCATCAATAATAATTGAAAAAACTTCTTTGTTATTTTTTTTAATTTTAATGTTACTAATCATTTAATCAGTTAATCCATCGGATCTAGCCTGATTTCTTTCTATATGAATTGGTAAAACTTTGCCATAAATAGCTTTAGAATGTTCAGGAGTGTTTACTCTCCATGGATCTAAAACATACGCTGGAATACACATATATCTTGATTTTTGGCCTTCAACTTTTGTTACCCTATGTAAAGTAAATCTACCTTTAAATATTTGTAAATCTCCTGGCTCTAACTTCAATTGTCTTACTTTGGTTCTATCTCCTGATATAACTTTTTGAACTTCTTCAAAATTTTCGTTTCCAGGTTCTCTAATATTTGGACAATACTCAAATACACCTCCCTCCTCTGGTTTTTGAATCATTAAACTAAGTGTAAATTCACAACTATCAAAATGCCATGGTAGTACTCCATCTGGTTTCATAACATTGTACGCATGACATGCTAAAGGATCTGCCCATCTGTAAATAGGAGAAACATCTAAACAAGCAGATACAAATTTTAAAAGTTCTTCAGTTTCGTATAGATATTTCATCTCTGAATCTTTTGGAAAACAATCTGAATTTAAATATCCATTGTATCTATTCATAAAAGTTCTTTTTGGATGATCTTTTGGTAATGAAGGGTCATCCTTTGCATACAAGTAAGCATTTATACTCTCTTTAGACATATAAACTTCATCTAATTGTTTTTCTAACTCAGAATTCATTACCTTAAGTGATTTAGGCAAAATAAAATTTGGAATTGTTGAACAGCTATGTTGATCAAGTTCTTCTTTGCATTTTTTAATAAGATTTTTAATTATTGGTGAATTTAAATCGTGTATTGGATATTTTTCTAAATCTACAATAGTCTTGAGTCTATCGTTCATTAAATTTTATTTTAACTTTCCCTCTTCTCTCATTTTTGCTCTTATCTTAGTTGCTGATATTTTTTGAGTTTCTTCATCCAAAACTATTTCCTCAATCTTATATCCAACTCCCCTACCATAACAAATATTTGTAATGTTAGGTACTAACATTATTTTAAATTGTCCTTCAAATTCAGGATTTAATCTGTCTTCAATGTTTTTTTTTACTGTTTCAAAATCAAAAGGATTATCATCAACACCTTGTACATCTCTAATTTGAATACAAACTTGTCCAGTTTTTTTAATAATTTCTTTAAACAAAGTATAATGTCCATCATGAAAAGGTTGCCATCTTCCTAGCATTTGTGCTGTTGGTTTTTTGTTATCCCATTGGTGTGTCATTTTTTTATCTCCTCTATTATTTTTGGTGCCCAATTTTTTGCATCCTGAGTTGTTACGTGAAAATCAAAATTCTTAGGACTAACAAACATTTGATTTGTATCTTCAAATCTTCCTTCTTTAATTGTATCTACCCATACTAAAAAATCTGCTGGAAACAGGCTTCTTGCTTCAGGTGTTGGTGCAATGAAATCTGCGATTACATAATAACCTCCTGCTTTTAATTTTAAAGCTGCTTCAGCCATTCTTTTTGCCTGTCTTAGCCTTCCTTCCTCTGAAAAATCCCAATCATTTACAGCTTTTCTTACTTCGTCTGCATTTAGTCTTTTTGCATTTAAGTATGGTGCTATTTCATTTGCTAGAGTTGTTTTACCAGCTCCAGGTAAACCCATTACTAAAATAATTTTCATTAAATATCTTCTAACGGATGATGGGACATTAATTCAAGTCCATTTTCACCTACAAGGTACTGTTGTTCAAGTTTTACTCCTTCTTTACCACCAACTTTACCAATATAACTCTCAAGTGTGATTGTCATGTTCTTCTCAAAAGTTCCACCTTCTTCTCCACCATCAGTTGGATATCTTATTTGAGGCCACTCATCACATAAACCAATTCCATGAACCATACATGAATACCTATTTCCATAATATTCATCAGGCAAAACCCAAGATTTTTTTATAAATTCTTTAAAACTCATTCCTGGTTTTATTAATCTAAAATTATGATCAATTTGATTTCTAGCCATTGAATATAGTTTTTTTTGCTCATCATTAAATTTATGTCCAACTACAAAGGCCCTTGATATGTCAGCACAATATCCATATGGACCAACCATATCTGTATCAAAAGCAACAATTTCTCCTTGTTGCATAACTTTATTACTACTCTCTTGCATCCATGGATTTGTTCTTTCTCCAGAAGACAAAATCCTACACTCAATCCACTCACCTCCATTTTCAATATTCGTTTTATGTAAAATTGACCACAATTCATCTTCAGTCATTCCTGGTTTAAGATCTGATCTCATTTTTGATACACCTTTTTCTGCAACTTCTATTGCTGCTTTCATACAAGTCAATTCATCAGGTGATTTTATTACCCTTGCTTGTTCTAAAATCAATTTTGCATCTACAACTTCAATGCCTTCTTTATTTAAAGCTGTAACCGCAGGACCATTTAAAACATCGATTGCAATTTTTTTTGTTTTAAAATAATTTTTTGATAAATCTTTAACTTCATTTATCCATTTTGATAATTGTAAATTTGCTTGATCTCCATTGCTAAAATAATCCCATGTGATTGCAGGTCTTATTTCGTCAATTAGATTTAAATGCTTTGATAATATTTCACAATTAAAATACTCATAAAGAATTGTTGGTCCATTTACAGGAACAAAACAATATCTTGTTAAATTATGCATATTATAGACACTCATGTTGACTGTATCTAAAGCATAACGAACATTTACTGGATCAAAGAGAATACAGGCCTCTAAATTGTTTTTTACTAATTCTTTTCTGACCCTATCTAAACGATATGATCTTAATTTATCAAAATTTATCTCGTCTTCTCTTAATCTTTTTTTGGTAATAAAATTCTGTCTTGTTTTTATCTCAGGAGCTATTTTTCTACTAAACTTCATAATACCCTATACAAACCTAACCATGCGTTAACATCTTTGCTTGCAATATAGTCAGATTTAAAAAATTCTACTTCTTCCCACTTCTTGCTGTCTTTCAGTATATCAATTTTTTTATCAAAACCATACTCTTCATGAATTCCTTCATTAATTGTGAAACAAATTAAACCACCTGGTTTTGTGACTCTTATAAATTCATCTAATGCATTTGGTTTTACATGCCCAAAAGTAAATGTTCCAACACACATAACTCCACCATAAAAGTTATCCTCAACTTCTATTGGTTTATTTAAGTCAACCTTTACTAATTTTTGATAAAGATCTTTTGGTACAGTATCTAATAAAGTTTGAGATAAATCGGCTCCATGAAAATTTTTAAAACTATATTTTTTAAGCTCCAATCCAACTAAACCTGTTCCACATCCAGCATCAAAAATTAAAGTATTTTTATTTTTCTCATATTTGTTAAATGTTTCTGCAGTTTCTTTAGGTCCTGTATAGTTCCAATCAACCATGTCTTTATTGTATTTATCTTTGTCTCCCCACTCATCGTAGTACTTCATAACTTCTTCAGTAGTTTTAAGCTTATAAATTGGAATTTTGTTTCCTACGTCTTTTTGAGCCATTAGCTTCTCATTTTTTGACCACTTGGATCATAAAGTGGTTCTTTAATTATTGAACAATTAAATAAATCGCCATTTATCTCTACTTGAATTTTATTTTCAGAATTAATGTTTTTTTGATCAATAAAAGTAAACGCTACACTTTTATTTACAAAGTGAGCAAACCCACCTGAAGTTACATAACCAATACTTTGACCTCCATTCATAACAGCTTCATTATTTGTTACATCAATGTCATTTGTTTCAACAATTAATGGTATAAGTTTATTTGAAGAATTTTCTTTTTGTGCACTTTCTTTTCCAATAAATTCTTTATCCCAATTAATAAAAGCATCTAAACCTGTTTCTTTTGCTGTAAAATCTGGTCTATAATCTAATGTCCAAGCTCCCCAATTTTTCTCTAACCTCATAGACATTAATGCTCTTCCACCAAAAGGTTTAATATTAAATTCTTTTCCAGCTTCCATTAATTCTTCATAAAGTTTTAATTGATAGTGAGGTGCTACATAAATTTCATAACCAAGTTCACCTGTAAATGAAATTCGATTAATGATTACGGGAACTCCCCCTACAAACATTCTTCTAGAGTCTCTAAATTTAAATTTTTCATTTGAAACATCGTCTCTTACAATTTTTTCTAAAACTTTACGTGAGTTAGGTCCTGCGATAGACAAACCATGATACTCGTCAGATCTATTAGAATAACTTAAATTAAATTTATCTAAATGACTCTCAAACCAACGTCTATGCATTTCTTGAGCAGCTCCAGAACCAAAAACCATGAATTCATTTTCATCTAAACAAGCCACAGTTAAATCACCACATAACTTTCCTCTATATGACAACATTGGGGACAAAGATATTCTTCCTGGCTTTGGAAGTCTTCCAGCCATTATATGATCTAAAAATTTTCTAGCATCAGGACCTTTGAATTCATGTTTTGAAAAGTTGGCAACTTCGATTAAACCAACATTTTCTCTTACATTAATAACTTCTTTTGAAACATAGTCATGTGATCTTGATCTTTTAATAGTAGGCTCTTCATGAGCATCTTCTTTATTATTTGCAAACCACAAAACATTTTCTAATCCAAAGCTATCTCCCATAACAGCACCTTGATTTACAAAACGATCATACAGCGCAGTAGTTTTTTGTTTTCTTCCCTTTGGTAAAGTTTCGTTTGGAAAAGTCATAATAAACCTTCGCTCATAATTTTCTGAGGATTTTATTGTTCCATATTGAGGTGATGCATAATCTCCAAATCTTGTAACATCCATTGCCCAAACATCAATAGAAGGTTCTCCATCAATAATCCATTCTGCAATGCATTTTCCAACACCACCACCTTGGCAAAATCCAGCCATAACACCAACAGCAACCCAATAATTTTTCATTCCTGGCACTGGACCAATGAGAGGACTTCCATCTGGACCAAAAGTAAAAGGTCCATTAACTATATTTTTTATACCTGCACGCTCTAGTGCTGGCATTCTTTCAAAACCAATTGCCAATCTATCTTCAATATTATCTAACTTTGGCTCAAGTAACTCATGACCAAAATTCATCGGTGTACCTTCTACTTTCCAAGGTGTTGATTTTGGCTCATAGGTTCCAAGCAACATTCCTTTACCTTCTTGTCTAAAGTAAATATTTCCCTCAAAATCTGTTCCAATTGGCAATCTTTGGTCACCCATTGCCTCAATTTCTGGAATAGGTTCAGTGATTAAATAATGGTGCTCCATTGGTTGTACAGGAAGATTTAATCCAGCTAATTGTCCAACTTCTCTTGCCCAAAGTCCTCCTGCATTAATAACAATTTCTGCATTAATGTTTCCTTTGTCAGTAAACACTTCCCATGACCCATCTTTTTTTTGTTTCGTGTCTTTAACGACTGTGTGAGTGTAATATTTTCCACCATGAACTTTTGCCGCTTTTGCAAAAGCGTATGTAACTCCTGATGGATCAACTTCACCATCAATAGGGTCCCATAAAGCTAACAAGTATCGAGATGGATCAATTAAAGGATGTTTCTTTTTCACTTCCTCTAGAGAAATAAATTCTTGATCAAGTCCCATGTATCTTGCTTTTGATCTTTCTCTTTTTAAATAATCAGCCCACACTTCATTGGATGCTAAATAAAATCCTCCACTTGGTTTAAATCCAACAGAATGACCAGATTCTTTTTCAATCTCTTTATATAAACCTATTGTATAAGCCATCATCCTTGAAATATTTGGATCAGATGAAATTACATGAACATTTCCTGCTGCATGCCAAGATGAACCAGAAGTAAGCTCATTTCTTTCAAGCAAGATACAATCCTTTAATCCAAATTTAGATAAATGATAAAGAATAGAGCACCCTACTACACCACCTCCTATAATTACTACCTTCGCATGCTTTTCCATTAGTATTTAATTTCCTTATTCACTTTTTTTAGAGATTTATCTGTACCATGATGGAAATGTTTGCTCATATCAGGCATATATTTCATTGAAATTGGTTTTTTTCCAATTGCAACTGACATTTCTCTTACGTGATGTGCTTCCGCTCCACAACATATACCAATAAAATTTATTTTATTCTGAACACAATCTTTTGCAAACTCTGCCATTTCAAATCTGTTACAAAACAAATTATCTAAAGCTACTGGGAATGCATTTCCCCCTGGAATACAATTGCAACCATGATCGGTTATATTTAGAAAACCAGGTTCTTCCTCTGTTGTTCTATATGGCACTGGAAGTCCAGCAACATGACATGAAACTTTTTCTCTAACTTTTTTTAATAGTTTCATTGTCATTTCAGGTCCTCGATAACAATTTAAACCAACTACATCTGCACCTAAATCTTCCATCATTTTGCAAGCATCTTCAGCAGTGTGGCCTTCTCTAGTTTTGTCTCCTCTAGGAATAGCAAAATTACAAACTGCAATAAGACCGGCATCCTTGATAGCTTTTAATGCTATCTTCATTTCTTCTGTCCAATTTATGGTTTCTGCAATTACAAAATCTACACCAGCTTCTTTCGCCCAAGCTATCTGTTCTTCATACATTTGTTGACATTGTTTATGAGTATTAGCATCACCAGGATCAAATACGTTTGTATTAGCTACATCTCCACAAACCATTAAATCTAAATCTTTAAATTCATTCGCAGCATCTTTCGCTATCTTAAGAGCATTTTTTTGGAGTGGCTCTAACATATCTTCTTTGCCAATAATTCTCAGTTTTTCTCTATGACCATAATAAGTAAATGCTTGAACAACATCTGATCCAGCTCTAATAAATTCTCTATGTAACTGAGTTACTACCTCAGGATGTTCTAAAACTACTTCTGGAACAAATGGACCTGCTGAAAGATAACCTCTTCTTTCCATTGCAAAAAGGTATCCTTCTGCACACATAATAGGTCCTTCATTTAATCTAGTAATAAGATCTTTTTTCATAATTTATCCTTTCATTTCATTATATTGTTTGCAACCCATTTATGGAAATGATGGGTGGGATTATCCATCACAGGTGAAAAGTTTCCCCCATTATAAGATGGTGATTTTCTCCCATCTTGCATTCCCTCAATTATATTTAAATCTTCACTTTGAACTCCTTTCCAAAGTTCAAAGTTTTGTTTTCTAAGTGATTTAAATTTTTTCGAATTTGCCGCTTCGTTACCAACATAAAAAATTTCCATATGTTCTTTTGTATATTGATTATTTACAGGTTCTAACCAGTAGGCGTAAAAATGATCTTTATGAATTCCAAGCATTACATTTGGGAAAAGAGCAACGTATTCAGCAATATGTTCTTGATCTTTTGGCCAGTTTGGGAATGTTGGAAATTTTAAGTTACTTTTAAACCTTGGATTGTAAACCATAGTGCCTTGCCCAGCAAAACGATTGGGTAATCCTTGAATATGATAATGATCATCAATTTTTGAGTAAGAATTTAATCCAGGATGAACCCAGGGTAGATGATAACTTTCACAATAATTTTCTATTGCAAATTTCCAATTACATTTAGCATTTAAATTAAAATAACCATAATCTTTTGAATAAACAATTAAGTCTCTATCTTTTATCGGCCAGAATTTTTTCCATCTGTCACTTAAAGGTTTAATGTATTTTTCAAAATTGATTTCATTGTTGTTTAAATTTACAAAAATTAAATCTAACCAAACATGAGATCTAACTTCCTTAAGTCCACTTTTTGATTTACTAAATTTATTACAATTATGTTTATTCATTCCACCAATATGAGGTGTGGCTATTAACTTGCCGCTCATGTCATATGACCAAGAATGATACGGGCATCTAATTACATTCTTAATTTTACATTTTTCTTGAAGAATCTTAAAACCTCGATGACTACAAACATTATGAAAAACTTTAATTTTATTATTTTTATCACGCAAAATAATTAATGGAATTCCTAGCAGATCAAATGGTTTCGCGTCTCCAATATTTTGTAAAGAAC
>CACJIJ010000023.1 GCA_902593445.1 uncultured Pelagibacteraceae bacterium | reverse complement strand
TAACTCACTTGTGTTTTTTTACATTGTATACTTCTACATTTGGATTATTAGATACAAATAGTTAGATTTTATAATAAATTTATTCTAGTAAAAAAATTTCAAAAATCTATAATACAATAGTTGGTTTTCCAACTATGACGATAAACGAATTTCGTAATAACCATTGCGGACGTGGGGGCAGTACCCACCACCTCCACCATTTTAACTTATGGGGGTGAACTAGATTCGACGAATGACTAAAGGCTATTCTTTCGTTCGGGATTGTTCCACCGTAACGGGCTAAATTATAATTGCTAACGAAAGTTACGCACTTGCTGCCTAATTAACTTGTTTAATTAAGCAAACGGGGTCCGGGGCACCTGGCAACAGAACGCCCCTTCTCATTTGTTAAATTAGTTTGCGATATCAACGTTATTTAAAAAATACAACCAAGGGAGTCGGGCTGTGGTCGGGATTAAATTAAAAAATCTTTGAATATTTTTTGCAGTAACCCGTGAACTTATCATCGGCATAATTTTTTTTTCGATTTATTTCTATAAATCCATCAAATCTATCTAGTTTAATTGACCAATCCTCATCCCCGGAAGTTTTTTTTGCTACAATTGCACGGTCTCCTATGGTCTTAATTTCAAATAATAAATCTTGTAAGTATAATTTTTTCTCTCTAAGTTTTACCTCAACAGTAATTCTTGTTTTGTCATCTAAGAATATGTTGTCATCAATTTTACATCTCAAGACTATTTCAGCATATACGTTTCCGGCAAACAACAAACCAAGAACCACGATCCCTAAAAGTTTTTTCATTTTTTAAAATTTTTCCTTATTTCATCGATACTGTATGGTGGATTTTTTCTGTGTACCATACGATGACAATTTGAGCATAAAACTGAGAAATCCTCAATCTTAAACTCTACTATTTCTCCCTCTGGTAAGTCTTGAATTTGCCTTTTATGATGGGCCTCAATATATTCCTCTTTTTTTTTATTAAGGCTTAATTTTCCATACACTTTCTTAAAATTAAAACCACATGCTTCACAAGTATAACCGAGTTCTTTTTTAACTTTTCTAGAATTTGAATAAGCTCTCTCAATTCTTCTATGAGTTTTATATTGTCTCATTTCTTTTAAGGTTGTGAGACCTTCAGATGGTTTATAATCATCTTCTGTGCTATCAGTATCTATGCCACCTTTATAGGATAATAGTGAGTACAAGCTTAACATGTTATTAAGGTCTTTAATTAATTGTTCTTCACTAAAATCTTTTGAAAAATCATATTCTATTCCAAATGCATGTCCTTTTTCGTAAAGGTAAGGTCTAGTAGTATTTCCAGATAATTTTGTTGATAGATCAATTGGTTTATATTCAAAACTCTTTTTAAACTCTGGAATTCTATCTCTTATAAAATCAGCTCTTCTTAATAACTCTTTTGCTGCACCTTCGGTTTTCAGTTCCTTTTCTATGTCAGTCATACCTTGATTAAAGCTTAAATAAACTCTCTTCATATCTATTGAGAATAGATAAACGACATAATAACCTCTCATTGTAGACGTAGTAATTTCAGGATCTAACACAGCTATCCATGGAACATCGGCCCAATTAGAATGCTGACCACAACTGCTTCTAAATTTGTAATGATCTTTATTCTTTTTAACATTAGGTTTTATTTTTTCTTTTGAGACACTGTTCATAAATGGAGCTAAGGAACTATCTTTCATGGCTCCCATCTTTGCATTTAGATAATTTGATGAGATTCTTATCAATGCCTCTTTGATCATGATCCAAGGTTATCAAATCCTATACCCTGTGACGACCAGATTTTTGGTCGGTATTTGGTCGGGATTATTCTATAATTTATGTAGTTTGATTATTGCTAAGGGTTAAAATATAAGGATTATTGAAACAAAGTTCGGGGCACCTGGCAACAGAACGCCCCTACTCATTTGTTAATTAAGTTTGCAGTATCAACTTTGTTTTAAAATTGCAACCAAGTTGGTTGAGATATGGTCGGGATAAAAATTAATTTCAGTGAATGTTTGAAATGTATGATCTAATTAAATTTAATCACATGCACTTCCAGCGATAGATCGGCAAGCATTCATTGCCTCTTCTTCCGTTCCTCCAGCAGCTAGAACATCCATGATTGCTCTGACAGCTGCTTCTGCCGTTGCTTGAGATATTCCTTCATTGATAGCTTCCTCGACAGCCTCATCAACAATCGATGCGAACTCTGCTTCCATTCCATCTATTATAATTGAGTCAAATTCTTTCGCTATTTCTTGACCAATAGTATCTTCAATTTGTTTAGCAACTTCATTGCTTAGCGATGCCTGCAAAGTTTTATCTATTTCATCATCAACTTGTTTTTCAATATTTTCTTTTTCTTGTTTAATAATCGCTTCTAATTTTTTATCTGTTGTTTGTTTTCTTTTTTTAAGAATTAAATCAATTAATTCTGGTGTCATATTATATTTTGCAGCTATTTGTATTTTGGCTTTACTAATAGCTTTAGCAATTTTTATTTCAAATTTTTCCATGTTCAGTGCACTAGATTGTTTGCCTAATAATTTTATGTAATAATGGAATGGTTGATTATCATATGTTAAGATTTGATAAAAATATGCTCTATGTTTAGATACATATTTTCCTTTCCAGGTAAATAACTCTAGATCTCTAAATTTTATTGAAATATTTTCCTTATCTTCATCTAATATAAAATCAAATATACGATCTCCATCATTATAAAATTTAACTTTAAATTTATCTGAAAAGACTACTAATTGTTTATTGTCAGATATTCTTCTAATTTTAACAGCACCTGGTCTATGTGTGTATATTCTATAATCACCAAAGAGCATTTCCATTTTTTCATAACTTTTCTTATCATTGAAAAGTGTGTTGACCTGAATAGATTTTGAAAAAGCTAAACTATTAAACAAAAGATTTAGAATTAAAATTACAAGGAACTTTCTCATTATTCAAGATTAATTTAAAAATATAACCTATCTACTCGTCTGATACTCTTTATATTAATTTTCTATAATCATCTTTGTTTAAAGCGACTATAATTTTATGATCAGTATTTTTAATTTTTTTTTGAGATAGAGCCAGTTTTAATTCTTCATCAAATATAACGCTAATTAATTTTTTTATTGCTCTTAAAACATAATTATTACTTCTTTGTTGAAAATAAAAAAAAACATAATTTTTTTTTTCTAGAAAATCAATTATGTGACTTTTGCCTCTAGAAATAGTATTTGAGAGTTGTTCAAAAAGAATAACTGGTTTGTACTTTGTTATTGTTTTATCCAATCCTTTTAATACTTTTAACTCAGATCCCTCTGTATCAATTTTAATCATTGAAATTTTTTCTCTAAACCCAAAATTGTCAAATCTAATAAATTCAGCTTTATAAAATTTTTTGTTCTTAAAAAAATTTTTTTCAATAGACGAACCACCAATATTGAAAGGCGTAGTAAATAACTTTAATCTACACTTTCTATTTAACAAGCCTTTATTAACTATATTTATATTTTTAAAACTTTTAGTATTAAATTTTAACAAAGTAAAAGTGTCTGGATTTGGCTCAAATGCAATAATTTTTTTGAAATATTTTGAAAAGTAAATAGAGTGGTATCCAAATGAAGCACCAACATCCAAACAAGTATCTCTTTTAAAAGTTTTTAACTTTTTTTCTAATAAACCAAAAATGACGTCTAGTTCTTTTTTTTCATATTCATCTGTTAAAAAAATATGATTACTAATTTTATCATTTTTTAAAAAAGCAAAATAATTGTAATTTTCTTTTATTTTTTTTAACTTATTATTTTCAATATTTAAAATAAAACCCTTAAGTACATCATATAAACTTATCTTAAACTTTCTTGAATAGCTTGTGTTTGGAAACATTTTACTTATTTAACTCCGCCTGTGCTGCAGCTAACCTTGCGACAGGAACTCTATAAGGTGAGCAAGAGACATAATTCAATCCTACTTTAGAGCAAAATGATATGCTTTTGGGATCACCACCATGTTCTCCACAAATTCCTAATTTTAATTTTTTATTTTGACTTCTGCCTTTTTTAACAGCTAATTCAACTAAATCAGATACACCTTCATCAATTGAAACAAAAGGATCTACTGAAAATATTTTATTTTCTAAATAATCATTTAAAAACTTGCCACTATCATCCCTGCTTATTCCAAATGTAGTTTGTGTCAAATCGTTAGTTCCAAAGCTAAAAAATTCTGCATATTTTGCAATTTCTTTTGCTTTAATAGCAGCTCTAGGTAATTCTATCATCGTACCAACCAAAAATTCTATCTTTAATTTGTGTTCATTTTGTACGCTGCTAGCTGTCTTAATTACTAAATCCTTCATAATTTTAATTTCAGCCTCTGTAGACACTAAAGGAATCATAATTTCTGGAAACGCTGATTTAATTTTATTTTTTTTAAGCTCAGACAATGCTTCAAATATAGCTTTACATTGCATTTCATATATTTCAGGAAATGATATTCCAAGTCTACAACCTCTATGACCTAGCATGGGATTTTGTTCATGAAGCTCTTCAATTCTTGACTCAACCTCCTTAACTGGAAGATTAAGTATATTAGCAACCTCATTAATTTCTTTTTCTGTACGTGGTAAGAATTCATGTAATGGTGGATCTAACAATCTTACTGTGACTGGTAAACCACTCATAATTTTAAAAATATCAATAAAATCTTTTCTTTGATGCGGTAACAGTTTTTCTAATGCTATTGCTCTGTCCTCCTTTGTTTTTGATAATATCATTTCTCTTACAGACAAAATTCTTTCTTCATCAAAAAACATATGTTCTGTTCTACACAGTCCAATACCCTCTGCACCAAAGTCTTTTGCTGTTTTAGTATCTTTTGGGGTCTCAGAATTTGTTCTTACTTTTAATTTCCTAAAACTGTCAGCCCAAGACATTAATTTAGAAAAATCACCAGATATTTCAGGTTTTACAGTTGAAACACTTCCTGCAATAATTCTTCCAGTTGAGCCATCTATAGTAATTACGTCTCCTTCTTTAATCTCCATTGAAGAAGTTTTAAATGATTTATTTTCGTAGTTTATATCAATTTCACTTGATCCTGATACACATGGTCTGCCCATACCTCTTGCAACAACAGCTGCATGACTTGTCATTCCTCCTCTGGCAGTCAAAATTCCTTTAGCAGCATGCATTCCTTGTATATCTTCTGGAGAGGTCTCTACTCTGACCAGAATTGTATCTTGCATCATTGCGGTTAATCTTTCTGCTTCCTCGGATGTAAATACTACTTTACCACTAGCAGCACCTGGTGATGCTGGTAGCCCATTTGCTATTATATTAATTGAACTTTTTTCATCCAACGTCGGATGCAATAGTGTGTCTAGAGAGTTTGGGTCAATTCTCAACACAGCTTCTTTTTTTGAAATTAATTTTTCATTAACCATATCAACTGCTATTTTTACCGCTGATTTTGCTGTTCTTTTTCCAGATCTAGTTTGAAGCATCCATAGTTTATTACTTTCGACTGTAAACTCTACGTCTTGCATATCCTTGTAATGTTTCTCTAACTTTTTTAAAATATATTGAAGCTCTTTAAAGACTTTTGGCATAGATTCTTCCATTGATAATTCTTTTACTTTAGCATCTAGCCTAGCTTTTTTTGTAATGTATTGAGGAGTCCTTGTGCCCGCCACAACATCTTCACCTTGCGCATTAATTAAATATTCGCCATAAATTTCATTTGATCCATCTGATGGATTTCTTGTAAACACGACACCTGTTGCACAATCATCACCCATATTTCCAAACACCATTGATTGAACATTTACAGCAGTTCCCCATTCTGCTGGGATTTGATTTAGTTTTCTATAAACTTTTGCTCTATTGCTTTCCCACGATAAAAATACTGCACTTATTGCCCCTAGCAATTGTTCATTAACATCTTGAGGAAAATCTTTTTTGGCCTTTTCTTTTACTGTTCTCTTAAAGTCTTTAATTAATCCATCCCAATCATTTTCATCTAAATCTGTATCCAACAATACACCTTTTGTAAGTTTATAATTTTCAATTAATTCCTCGAAATGATAACCCTCGACACCCATTACTACATTACCATACATTTGAATGAATCTTCTATAACTGTCTTTAGCAAATCTTCCATTTGAAGTTTTAATTGCTAGAGCTTTAACTGTTTTATCGTTCAAACCTAGATTTAAAATGGTATCCATCATACCTGGCATTGATACTCTTGCGCCGGAACGTACAGATAACAAAAGTGGATTTTTTAAGTCTCCAAATTTTTTAGAAACATCTTTTTCAATTAATTTTAATTCTTTTTTAATTTGAGTAATTAAATTTTTATTTAATTTTTTTTTATCCTTATAAAAAATTTCACAAACTTTTGTTGATATTATAAAACCTGGAGGCACTGGAAGACCCATTCTTCCCATTTCAGAAAGATTAGCACCTTTTCCTCCCAAAAAATTTTTAGGATTTTTAATTTTTTTACTATCCTTAGAATTAAAGTTTAATATAAGTTTTTTCATTAATGGGAGTCGATTAGAGAAAAATTAACATAATTGTTGAACGTTTTACACATCATTTGGATTAGTTCCAGCCTATTTTTCTTTATGACTGGGTCATCTTCGTTCACAATTACATTATCAAAAAAGTCAAAAACCTCTCTTTTTACGCTAGCTAGATTGTTCAATGTTTGAACATAATTTTCATCTTTATTTATCCCTGAAAAATATTTCTTTAATTCACTAATTTTTTTAAATAGGTTTTTTTCTAACTCGGTTTTAAAAATACCAGGGTCGGTTGTATTTGATAATTCTATTTTATCATTTTTTAATTCACCGTCTAAAATGTTTGAGGCTCGTTTATAGCTTGCAATAATATCTAAACCATTTGTTTTGTTAATAATTTTATTTAAATGT
The DNA here is from genome assembly GCA_902593445.1 of uncultured Pelagibacteraceae bacterium. Classification (GTDB taxonomy): domain Bacteria; phylum Pseudomonadota; class Alphaproteobacteria; order Pelagibacterales; family Pelagibacteraceae; genus Pelagibacter. The sequence continues at coordinate 15,147 of CACJIJ010000023.1, read as the reverse complement.
TTAGCTTTATTATAAATAATAACAGATTGATCTAAGTTAAATGAACTGGTTGATGCTTGAATTATATCATTTCTAATATTTTCTTCCTTCATGTAATATTTTAATCTTTCCATTAAAAAATCTGATAATTCTTTTTGTAAAAATTTATTTTCAATTTCAAAACCTTGATCCAAATATAGGCTTGAAGAATAATTAATTAGATCTTTTGTTTTAAAATCTTTTTTATTTTCAACTATTATTCTTATTACTCCTAATGCTAATCTTCTTAAAGCATATGGATCTTTAGAGCTTGTTGGCTTTTGATTTAACCCAAAAAAACCAACTAAAGTATCTATCTTATCAGCCAAAGAAAGGGCTATGCTAAATGGTTTTTTTGGTACTCTTGAGCCTGTGCCTGCAGGCAAATATTGCTCAGATATAGCTAAAGCTAAATCTTTGTCAAAACCTTGTGCGTAGGCAAAATAACCTCCCATCACACCTTGGAGTTCTGGGAATTCACCCACTAGTTCTGATAATAAATCAACTTTACAAATTGATGCTGATAATTCAACTTTTTCTTTACTGATTAAAAGTTCATCAGATATCATTCCACCCAATTTTCTCATTCTTTGGGCTTTATCAAAATAATTTCCTAATCCTTTAAAATAATTCATTGATTTTAAATTAGTAACTTTTTTTACCATATTTTGAGACTTATCTTTTTTCCAAAAAAATTCTGCATCGCTTAATCTTGCTTCAACTACTCTTTCATTTCCTAATTTAATTAATCCCTTTTTATCTTTTTTATTGGCAACAACTAAAAATTCATTGGTGATATTTTCTTTATTGTCAAATATAGGAAAATATTTTTGATGGTATTGCATGGTAATAATTAATATTTCTTTTGGAATGTTTAAAAATTTCTTATCAAATTCACAAAGAAGTATATTTGGTTGATCTGTTAAATCTACAACCTCATTAAGTAACCTGGGATTATCTTTAATATTAATGTTTTTATTTTTTAATATATTGTTAAATTTTTTTTCTATAAACTTTTTTCTTTCATTGTGGTCTATAATGATATCCATTTTTTTAAAAAAACTTTTATAATTTTTAAATTCTAAGAAAGATTTTTTATTTTCCTCAAATTCTTTATCAATAAAAGTTGAGTTAGAGGATGTTAGATGATGAAAATTAAAATTTAATTTTTTTTTGTTAAATACAGCCAGGATTGACTTTAATGGTCTACCCCAATTCAAGTCAAAAGTTCCCCAATACATTGATTTTTTCCATTGAATTTTATTTAATAATATTGGAACATATTCCTCTAGCAATTCATGTGTGTGCAAATTTTTTGACTTTGTATTGAAAAAATAAAATTCTCCTTTGTCAGTTTTCTTTTGGTAGAGATCCTTTTTTAAAATTTTATTTGACCTAATAAACCCTTCCAGTGCTACCTCTGGTGACTTAATATTTGGACCTTTAATCTCCTCAGATTTTAGTACAACATTTTTTTGCACACCTTCAAACAATATCACTAGTCTGTTTGGTGTTGAGTATGATGAACTTTTTTTAAATAAAATTGATTTATTTAAAAATAAATTATTAAAACTTTTAAGTAAGTCTTCTCTTAAATTTTGTTGAAGATTTGAAGGTATTTCCTCACTGAATAATTCTAAAAAAAACTCTGACATTATTTTTGACTATCTAACCAAACACCTGCTGCAGATTTTGTAATATCTCTTATTCTAGCAATATAACCTGCTCTTTGTGCAACACTAATTGCACCTCTTGCATCTAAAATATTAAATACATGACTGGCTTTTAAACATTGATCATATGCTGGTAAAGAAATTTTTTTTTCTACCAAGGCTTTTGCTTCAGACTCGTGCATTTCAAACATATTCAAAAGGGTTTCAACATTTGCATGTTCAAAATTGTATTCTGAAAATTCTTTTTCAGCTTGATGAAAAACTTCGTGATATTTTATGCCTTCATCATTCCACAATAAATCATAAACATTTTTCTCTTTTTGAGTAAACATACAAATTCTTTCTAGGCCATAAGTGATTTCTACTGATACAGGTTTGCAATCAAATCCTGCCATTTGTTGAAAATAGGTGAATTGAGTAATTTCCATTCCATCACACCATACTTCCCATCCTAATCCTGCGGCACCTAATGTTGGACTTTCCCAATCATCTTCAACAAACCTTATGTCATGATCATTATGATTTATTCCTATAGTAGATAAACTATTTAAATAAAGTTTTTTTATGTTTTCAGGAGAAGGTTTAATTAAAACCTGAAATTGATAATAGTGTTGTAACCTGTTCGGATTATTTCCATATCTTCCATCCGTAGGTCTCCTTGATGGTTGCACATAAGCTGCTTTCCATGGTTTAGTTCCAAGTGATCTTAGAGTAGTAGCTGGATGAAAAGTTCCTGCACCAACCTCCATATCGTAAGGTTGAAGAATAATGCATCCTTTTTTACTCCAAAATTTCTGAAGATTTAAAATTGTTTCTTGGAATGTTTGAATTTTTTTTTTTTCTTTTTTTGCTTTAGAAACCATATCTTTGCCAAATTGATCTTTCATCTAAAATACTTGCTATTTGATCTAGTTGATTACTAGATGAAGAAAGTTTTTGACTTAACCATCCTTTTGATTTTTCAAATTTTTTAATAGTTACGTCCTCACCAAATTTTTCTTTTAATATTTCATGTGCGTTACCTATTCCGTCAATCAATCCTAAATTTTTTGCTTTAGTTCCTGACCAAAACTCACCTGAAAAAAGCTCAACTTCAGACTTATTTAATTTTGATCCTCTGCTTTTTTCAACAACATCTATAAAATCTTTATGAAGATCTAATTGAATATTTTTTAACCTTTTTATGTCTTCATTTTTTTCTTCTAAAAATGGATCAAGTGTACTTTTGTTTTTACCAGCGGTATGCACTCTCCTTTCAACTCCAATTTTTTTTATCAACTCAGTAAATCCAAAAGAAGAATATATGACCCCTATAGATCCAATTATTGAACTTGAATTTGCATAAATTTCGTCTCCAGAACAAGAAATCAAATATCCTCCTGAAGCTGCAACATCCTCAGCGAATACAATAACTTTTTTTTTGTGTTTTTTTGCTTGTTGTCTAATAAAACTATAGATTAAATGAGATTGAACTGGTGATCCTCCTGGGGAATTGATTGATATAGCAACACATGTCGCTTTTTTCAAAGAAAAAGCCTTTTTAATTAGTTCTTCTTGACCTGCAAAATCGATACCTTGTTTAAATTTTCCTGCATTACCAATAACTCCGCTTAATTTTAAGTGAGCAACAATTTTTTTCTTTTTAAAAAAAGAGAACATAGGTAAGTCTTATAGAATTATTAATTGAATATAAAGACTACTTATAATTGAAGAAACTGGTGCGTCAATTGATAAGTAATATATATAAACAAATTATACTAATTTAAAAATGTTATGGGAACGGTTGTACAGCTTAAAAATCAGATAAATGATTCATATTTTCAGCTCAAAGACTCAGTTGAGGAAAAACTCATTTTGACTGAAGAAAAAATAAGATCAAAATTATCTAGCGAAGTACAGTTAGTTCAAAAAATGACAGATTATCACATAGAAACTGGAGGAAAAAGAATAAGAGCTTTATTAACGTTGGGTAGTGCAAAATTATGCGGTTACTCAAAAGGATCTAGAGATATAAATTTAGCTGCATGTGTTGAATTAATTCACAGCGCAACATTGATGCATGATGATGTAATTGATGAAGGTACTGTTAGAAGAGGAAAAGAAACTTTAAATAAAGTTTGGGGTAATCATTCCTCAGTATTAATAGGAGATTATTTGTTAAGTAGATGTTTTGAGATGATGGTAGAAGACGGAAACTTAGAAGTTTTAAAATTATTATCTTCCACTTCATCTAAAATAGCTCAAGGTGAAGTTCTACAACTTCAACACAAAGGTGAAGTTGATATGCTGGAAGAAACATATTTAAAAATAATCTCAGCTAAGACTGCCGAGTTATTTGCAGCAGCAACTAAAGTTGGTGCAATTTTATCTGGTGTAGAAATTAAAGAAAAAGATGCTTTGGAATTTTATGGAAGGAACTTAGGATTAACTTTTCAAATAGCAGATGACACGCTCGACTATAATGCTGAGCTAAAACTATTTGGTAAAAAAATTGGTCAAGATTTTTTTGAAGGAAAAATTACTTTACCAATAATTTTACTTTTTCAAAAATTAAAAAATCATGAAAAAAAAATTCTATCAAATAAATTTAACAAAGAGATAAGAACAAAAGATGATTTTAATGAAGTTCTTGCTCTTATAAATAAGTATAAAATAATTCAGGAATGCTATCAAAAAGCTCAACATTATATAAATTTAGCCTCAAATTCTCTAAGTGTATTTAAAGACTCTAAAGAAAAAACTATTCTTAAAAAATTAACATCATTTAGTTTATCAAGAAATTTTTAAGGACTTAATAAAGACTTTATCCAGTTACCTGAATTATCTTTATTATATTTTAATCTCTCATGAATTCTGTTTTCACCATCTAACCAAAATTCTATACTATCTGGAGACAAAATCCACCCAGACCAATGTCGTGGTCTTGGCACATCTACTTTGTTGCTAAATTTTTTTTTATAATCTTGAATAGATTTTATTAATTGGTCTCGTGAATTTAATTCTTCACTTTGGTTAGAAGCCCATGCTCCTATTCGACTTTCATATGCTCTAGAAGAATAATATTCATCTGCAACCTGATCGGAAACTAATGAAACCTTTCCATTAATTCTTATTTGTCTCAAAAGACTTTTCCAATGAAAACACATCGCAGCATTTGGATTTTCTTTTAATTCATTTCCCTTTTGACTATTTAGGTTTGTATAAAATACAAATCCATCCTTGCTGAAATCCTTAAGTAAAACCATTCTAACCGAAGGTATATTGTTTTGATTGGATGTGGCTAAAGAAACAGCGTTTGGGTCATTTGGCTCTTTTTTCTTTGCTTCCTCCATCCATTCATGAAATAATTGAAATGGATCATCCACATCCAGAAAGCAACTGTTAAGACCTAAAGAGTTTTTTTGATTCATAATTTAAACAAAATAATCTATATAATATAAATAATGTCATTTAATACTTTTGGAAAGCTATTTCGTTTCACAACTTGGGGAGAGTCTCATGGGCCTGCAATTGGTTGTATTGTTGATGGTTGTCCTCCAAACATAAATCTTAAAGAGCAAGATATTCAGAAAGAATTAGATAAGAGAAAACCAGGACAATCTAGATTTACAACTCAACGAAAAGAAGATGATAAAGTTCAAATATTGTCAGGATTATTCGAAGGGAAAACTACTGGAACACCTATTTCTCTCTTAATCTATAACAAGGATATGAGATCAAAAGATTATAGTAATATCAAAGATAAGTTCAGACCAGGTCACGCAGATTTTACTTATTTTAAAAAATATGGAATTAGAGATTACAGAGGTGGTGGTAGATCTTCTGCTAGAGAAACTGCAGCACGTGTTGCGGCTGGTGCAATAGCAAAAGTTGTACTTCAGAAAAAATTGGGTAAAAAATTTAAAGTAATTGGTGCAGTAACACAGCTAGGAATTCTTGGATGTGATACAAACCAATGGAACGATAAAGTAATCTCAAAAAATCCATTTTTTTGTCCAGATAAATCAATGATTAAATTATGGGAGAAATATTTGCTTGGAATTAGAAAATCAGGATCCTCATGTGGGGCAGTGATTGAAATTAGAGCAAGAGGTATCCCTGTTGGTTTAGGTGCTCCAATTTATTCAAAATTGGATACTGATATAGCTTCAGGTCTAATGAGTATTAATGCAGTTAAGGGTGTAAATATTGGAGCAGGAATGAACTCGGCACAATTAAGTGGAGAACAAAATTCAGATGAAATTTATTCAAAGAGAAATAAATTAAAATTCAAGTCAAATAATGCTGGTGGAATCCTTGGTGGAATTTCAACAGGCCAAGAAATTATTGCATCTTTTGCAGTTAAACCAACATCCTCAATTTTAACTAGTAGAAAAACTATAAATAAATTTGGGAAAAATACTTCAATATCTGTAAAAGGTAGACACGATCCTTGTGTAGGAATTAGAGCTGTTCCAATTGGTGAAGCTATGATGAACTGTATTTTACTTGACCACTACTTAATGAATAAAGCTCAATGTAGTTAGCTTAAATTAATTTTTCACAACTCTTATTGTCTCTTTCTTGAAAAAAATATCTAAAATTTTCTTGGAAATTTGAGAACTATTCAATCCAGCTTTATCGTACATTTTTTTTGGATCATCTTGTTCAATAAATTCGTCTGGTAAAGTCATTGATCTAAATTTTAAACCTTTATCAAATACTCCTTTTTCAGCTAATAAATTTTTCACATGAGAGCCAAAACCTCCTATTGAGCCTTCTTCAACAGTAATCATTAACTCATGTTCTTTAGCAGATTTTAGTATGAGATCTTCATCTAAAGGCTTAGCAAATCTAGCATCAATCAAAGTTATTGAAATTCCTTTTGCTTTTAATTCCTCCATAGCTAATTTACACTCCTCAAGTCGAGTGCCGAGGTTTAATATACAAACCTGTGTTCCTTGCTGAACAATTCTCCCTTTACCAATTTCAATTTTTTCATCTATTGATGGAAGATCAACACCAACTCCTGTTCCTCTTGGATATCTAATTGCAGAAGGTCTATCATTTATATCAACTGAAGTATTAATCATTTTAACTAATTCAGCTTCATCACTTGCTGCCATTACTACAAAGTTAGGCAAAGTTGATAAGTAAGTTATATCAAATGAACCAGCATGTGTTGATCCATCAGCACCAACTAATCCTGCTCTATCTATCGCAAATCTAACAGGTAAACTTTGGATAGCAACATCATGTACTACTTGATCATATGCTCTCTGTAAAAAAGTAGAATAAATTGCAGCATATGGTTTATATCCCTCGGTTGCTAAACCTGCTGCAAAAGTTACTGCATGTTGTTCTGCTATACCTACATCAAACATTCTACTTGGAAACTCCTTTCCAAAAATATCCATACCAGTACCTCCCGGCATAGCTGCTGTTATTCCGACTATTTTGCTATCTTTTTTTGCATGTTTCACTAACGTGTTAGCAAAAACTTTTGTATAAGCTGGAAGATTAGATTTGCTTTTTAATTGTTCTCCAGTCTCAACATTAAATTTTGACACTCCATGATAATGGTCATTTGCTTTTTCTGCATAAGAATAACCCTTCCCTTTTTGAGTTTTAATATGGATCATTATAGGACCCTCATGTCTTGAATCTTTTGCATTTTTTAAAATTGGAACTAGGCTTGATAAATCATGACCATCTATAGGACCCGCATAATAAAAGCCAAGCGAACTAAACAACGTACCTCCTGTAACTGCTGAACGGAAAAAATCCTCTGCTTTCCCTGCTTTAGCACTAAATCTTTTAGAAAATGCAGACGTAATTAACTTTAATGTTTCTCTAAGACTAAAATATATTTTACCAGTAAATAATTTTGCCAAGTAGGTCCTCATTGCTCCAACTGGCTTTGCAATTGACATATCGTTATCATTTAAAATAACAATCATTTTTGTCTTAGATGCTCCAGCATTATTCATGGCCTCGTAAGCCATGCCAGCGCTAATTGCTCCATCACCAATGACAGCTATTACATTAGAAGATTTATTTTCTAATTTGTTTGCTTCAGCAATTCCTAATGCTGAAGAAATAGATGTTGAACTGTGAGCTGCTCCAAATGGATCGTATTCACTTTCAGATCTTTTAGTAAAACCTGACAAACCATCACCCTGGCGTAAAGTTCTAATTTTATCTTTTCTGCCAGTTAAAATTTTATGTGGATAAGATTGATGGCCGACATCCCATATTAATTTATCATTTGGAGTATCAAAAACGTAATGAAGCGCGACTGTCAATTCAACCACTCCTAAACCAGCACCTAGATGACCTCCTGTTTCTGAAACAGCATCTATCATTTCCTCTCTCACTTCATCCGCAACTTTTTGTAAATTATTTTCAGAAACTTTTCTTAAATCAGATGGAAAGTTTATATCATTTAAAAATTGATAATTTTTCTTCATTTTTTTCTATTCAATATGTAGTCCAAGGTTTGATTAATTTTTTCAGATCTTGAACCATATTTGCTTAAATTCTTATTAACATCTTTTATTATTTTATCACAATACTTAACAGAGTCATCATGACCTATTAAATTTATAAGTGTTGCCTTGCCTTTTTTTTGATCCTTACCTGTTTTTTTTCCAGCTTCCTTAGAATTACTATTAAGATCAATTAAGTCATCAGCTATTTGAAACAAAAGGCCAATTTTTGATCCAATATTCTCAAAAAATTTAATTTCTTGAATTGTTTTTTTCTTAATTATTGCTGGAGCTGCACAACAAAAACTAAATAACATTCCAGTTTTCTTTATTTCCATTTCTAATATTTTATTCTTTGATATATTCTTTCTCTCATAGCTTAAATCTAAATATTGGCCTCCAGCAATCCCTAGATGGCCTGAGCATTCTGATAATTTTTTGATTAAATCTATTTTAATCTTTGCATTTAATTTCAACTTGGGATTTGATAAAATTTCAAATGCTAAAGTTAATAATGAATTTCCGGCTAAGACTGCTGTTGATTCACCAAATTTAATGTGGGTTGAAGGTTTACCTCTTCTTATTTTATCATCATCCATGCAAGGTAGATCATCATGAATAAGTGAATAAGCATGAATACATTCAACAGCTGATCCAATTATTATCAATGTTTTATAATCAATTGAAAACAATGATCCAAAATCAATTAAGATTTTAGATCTAATTTTTTTTCCACCTGGAAATAAACCATACTTCATAGATAATTTTAATTGAGAATATTTTTGTGAATTAATATATTTTTTAAGAAAAATATTGGTATCCTTGGCAATTTTATTAAGCTGTTTTTTCATTTTTTTTAGTTATTTCTTTAATCTTTTTATTTGTCTCTTGCCCAATAGATTTAAAATTTTTATGAAATTTCTTTTCAATAATATTGTTAAGTTTTAGAAGTTCTTGATAACTCTCAACTGAATTATTTAAATCTTTTTCCTTTTCTAGTGAGTCTATAATATTATTTGCTTTTTCTGTAAGCTCCTCAACTGAGTACTGATCATAATCAAGTGGTAATATTTTATCTTTCATATAATAATAATTATTAATACATGAAATCTATTCAATCAAATATCAAAAAAGCAAAAAAATATTTAGATAATAATCATTGTATTGCTGTACCAACAGAAACTGTATATGGACTAGCTGCCAACGCATACTCCAGTAAGGCTGTTAAGAAAATATTTAGTCTAAAAAAAAGACCTTTAAACAACCCACTTATTGTCCATTACTACAATATTGATAGACTTAAGGAAGACTGTACGGTCAATAATAACTTGGTAAATCTTTACAAAAAATTTTCTCCAGGACCAATAACTTATGTTTTGAAATTAAAAAAAAACTCTAAAATATCAAAATATGTAACTAATAATAAAAAAAGTATTGCTGTACGTTTTCCTAAACATAAATTGTTCAGAAATTTATTAAAAAATTTAGATTATCCAGTAGCCGCACCTAGCGCAAATATATCCTCAAGATTAAGTTCTGTTAAACCATCTGATGTAAAAGAGGAATTTGGTTCGAAAATAAAATATGTTTTAAATGGTGGAAAAAGTAAAATTGGAGTTGAATCAACAATATTAAATCTTTTAAAAAAACCCTCACTTTTAAGATATGGAGGCCTAGATACTAAAAAAATTGAAAATGTTTTAAAGAAAAAATTGTTAACGAATATAAATTCAAAAAAAAAATTATCACCTGGTTTATTTCCATTGCATTACTCACCAGGAATACCCTTGAGAGTCAATGTTAAAAAACCAAAAAAAGATGAGGCTTATTTATTAATAAAAAAAAGAAAATCAAAATTAAAAAACTATTATTACTTATCCAAAGTGAAAAATATAGAAGAGGCTGCTAAGAACTTATATTCGACTTTAAGAAAAATTAAAAATGATGGGTTTAATAAGATTGCAGTTGAAAAGATTCCAAACAAAGGTCTTGGCAAAACCATTAACGATAGATTAAAAAGAGCATCAAAATATAAATGACAAATTCTATTGAAGTAATTAATCTTTCAAAAAAATATAAAGATAAAGAAGCGGTAGCTAATATAAACTTTAAAATTAATGAAAATGAGATGATTGGTTTATTGGGACCAAATGGATGTGGAAAAACTACAACTATTGGAATGATTTTAGGATTATTAAAACCAAGTGGAGGTCAGGTTTTAATCAACGGAATGGATATTGAAAAAAATAAAATTTCACTTCTACATAAAATGAATTTTATTTCACCATACATCGAATTACCCAAAAAACTTAAAGTAAAACAAAATTTAATTGTTTATGGAAAATTATATAATATTCAAAATTTAAATGACCGAATAGATCACCTTGCTAATAAACTTAGATTAAAAGAACTTTTAAATAAAATTACTGGCGAGCTTTCTTCAGGACAAAAAAATAGGGTAAGTCTTGCAAAGGCTTTGATAAATGATCCAACAGTGCTTTTATTAGACGAGCCTACTGCTTCTTTAGATCCTGAAACAGGTGATTTTGTAAGAACTTTTTTGGAAGATTATAAAAAGGAAAAAAAAATATCAGTTTTACTTGCTTCTCATAATATGGACGAAGTTAAAAGATTGTGTAGTTCTGTTCTAATGATGAAAGATGGATTGATAGTAGATAGAGGAATTCCTGATGATTTAATAACAAAATATGGAAGAAGGAATTTAGAAGAAGTATTTTTAGAAATTGCAAGAAAAGAAAAATGAATTTAATTAGAATTTATGGTCTTTTTTTAAGACACTTTTATTTGATAACCAGATCATTTCCAAGAATATTGGATTTAATTTATTGGCCTTCTATTCAAATTACTCTTTGGGGTTTTATTTCTAATTTTTTTGCAGCTCATAGCTCGTATTATAGTGGTGCTGTAGGAGTTATTCTTTCGTGTGCTATTCTTTACGATTTTTTGTTCAGAACAAGTATCGGTTTTAACATGTTATTTTTAGAGGAAATTTGGAGTAGAAACTTTACCAACCTTTTTATAGCGCCGATGAAAATTAGTGAAATTATTACATCTCTAGTTATTACAGCTTTAATAAGAGCATTAATTGGATTAGTTCCAGCAATATTATTAACCTCACCACTATTTGGAATATCTTTGTTAAAACTTGGACTACCTTTGGCCTTTCTCTTTTTAAGTTTGTATATTTTTGGTATTACGCTTGGATTATTTGTTTCAGCAGGTCTATTAAGATTTGGACCATCTTTTGAGAATATTGCATGGTCTACAATGTTTTTACTAGCTCCATTTGGTTGCATATATTATCCTGTTGAAATTCTTCCAGAAATTTTTCAATCAATAGCATTCGCCCTTCCCTTAGTTTATATTTTTGAAGAAACTAGAAATATATTGGTTAATGGAATTGTAAATTATGAAAATATTTTAAATGCACTATATTTGAATACATTTTATCTGATCTTATCAATATATGTATTTTATTACTCTTTTGATAAAGCAAGAGACAAAGGTACATTAATTAATATTGGGGAATAAATATGAAAAAAAAAGAAATTGGTATACTGGGTTTGGGATCAATGGGAACGGCAATAGCCAAACATCTTAAGAAAAAATATAAAATTTATGGTTATGACATAAAAAAATTTAATACGTTAAAATCTAGTAAAAATTTTTTTTTTATTAAAAATATAAAAGAAATTTTTTTAAAAACAAATATTTTCATAATTATTGTATTAGATGAGGATCAATGCCAAACAATTTTTGATAGTTTCATAGACATTAAAAAAAGACTGAAAATTAAGAAAAATTATACAATTATTAACTGTACAACTGTATCTCCAAATTGGGTTAAAAAAACATATAAAAAATTACAAAAAAATAATTTTGAATATATTGATTGTCCTGTATCAGGAGGACCAAAAAAAGCAATAAATGGTAAATTAAGTTTAATGATTTCTTCAAAGAAAAATATATATAAAAAAAATTTAACTTTATTGCGGGATATCGGAAACAATATTTATAATTTGGGAAATAAAATAGGTACCGGTTCAACTGTAAAAATTATTAATAATAGCTTAGCAGGAATCCAAATTATATCTGCTGCTGAGGCTATAATCCTAGCTAAAAAAGAAAAAATTAATTTAAAGAAAATATTCAAAATAATTAATAACTCGTCAGGGCATAGCTGGATGTTTAATGACAGGGGAAAAAGAATGATAGATAAAAAATATTTTAAACCGCTTAGCAGGTTAAGTATTTTTAAAAAAGATATGAAATTAGCAAATAAATTATTAAAAAAACATTATTTAAATTTACCACTAACTAAAAAAGCACTAAAAATTTATGAAATGGGATGTAAGCAAGGGTTAGAAAATTTTGATGATTCTGCTGTAATAAGATTATTAGATAAAAGAGCAGATTATTAATGGTGCGCCTGCTAGGAGTCGAACCCAGAACCTCCTGATCCGAAGTCAGGCGCTCTATCCAGTTGAGCTACAAGCGCATATAGTATTAATATTATATTTTATGAAAAAAAACATTAATTTTAAAGTTAAAGAAAGTGAGAATAATTTAAGAATTGATGTTCTTATAAATAAAAGAGAACAACTAGTTAGTAGAACTAGAATTAAAAATTTAATTTTAAAAGAAAAGTTAACACTAAATAATGAAATAATTAAAAGTCCCTCAAAAAAAGTCTCAATTGGTGATACTATAAATCTTAAGATTCCAGAGCCTGAAATAGCATCCCTTAAACCTTACGAATTTAAATTAGAAATAATATACGAAGATAATGATCTAATAGTAATTAATAAACCTGCTGGAATAATCATGCATCCAGGGGCTGGAAATTATGATAAAACAATTGTTAATGCATTGATGCATTACGATAAGGATTCTTTATCAAATATAGGTGACGAGTTAAGACCTGGTATTGTTCATAGAATTGATAAAAACACATCTGGTTTAGTTGTAATTGCAAAAAACAATGAAACGCATGAAAATTTATCAAAACAATTTAGTGATCATACAATTATAAGAGAGTACCAACTTTTAATATGGGGAAAATTAAGACCCTCCTCAGGAAGGATTGAAACCTTTATAACACGTAGTTCAAAAAATAGACAGCTAATGGAAGTTAGTAGTTCCAAAGGTAAGAAAGCTATAACCAATTATAAAACGCTTGAAATTTTTGAAAATCAAAAAACACCGACTTTAAGTTTAGTTGAATGTAAATTAGAAACAGGAAGAACACATCAGATAAGAGTTCATATGAACTTTAAAGGTAATAGTCTAGTTGGAGATGAAAAATATAAAAAAAAATATAAAAAATTAAAAAATATTGATTTTGATATCCAAAATTCAATTACTAAACTAAGTAGACAATTCCTGCATGCAAAAACTTTAGGATTTATACATCCACGTACTAAGAAAGAGATGATTTTTTCCTCACTTTTGCCACAAGATCTAAATAATATTCTAAAAATGCTTAGAAACACTGAAGAATAAATTATTGAAAATTAGGTATAATTAATTAAATAAACACTGTTATGAGCACAACAATGAGCAACAATCTGCCAACCCTTTCTAATGAAGGTGGACTATCTGCATATTTAGAGCAGATTAAAAAATTTCCGATGTTAGCTGCAGAAGAGGAATATATGCTAGCAAAAAACTGGAAAACAACTGGTAATATTAAAGCTGCAGAAAAACTAGTCACTAGTCACTTAAGATTAGTTGCAAAGATTGCTATGGGCTACAAAGGATATGGTTTGCCTATTAATGAAATGATTTCAGAGGGAAATGTAGGTCTTATGCAAGCTGTTAAGAAATTTGAACCAGAAAAAGGTTTTAGGTTGGCAACTTATGCAATGTGGTGGATTAAGGCTTCTATTCAAGAATATATTTTAAGATCTTGGAGTCTTGTCAAAATTGGAACTACTACTGCTCAAAAAAAATTATTTTTTAACTTAAAGAAAATTAAAAATCAAATTTCTCCAGAAACTGAAGGTGACTTAAGAGATGAACACGTTGATCATATAGCTAATAAGCTCGATGTAAGTAAAGAAGAAGTCGTTTCAATGAATAGAAGACTTTCTGGAAAGGAGTTCTCGCTAAATGCTCAAGTTGGGGAAGACGGCGATGAATGGCAAGACTGGTTGGTTGATAAAGAACTTGATCATGACTTAAAATTTGCTCACCACGAGGAAATGGAACAAAGAAAAGATTTATTAAAAGACTCTATTAAAGTTCTTAACGATAGAGAAAGAGAAATTTTATACTCAAGAAGACTAAATGATGACCCAACTACACTAGAAGATTTAAGTAAAAAATATAAAATTAGCAGAGAAAGAGTTAGACAAATAGAAAATAAAGCATTTGAAAAACTCCAAAAGCACATGCTTCTATTAGCTAAATCAAAAAATCTTTTAACCGCAAACTAAACTTCAAAAGGGTTTTCAATTAAAATAGTATCATCTCTTTCAGGACTAGTTGAGATACTTGATACTTTTGCACCAATAAAATCTTCAACAGCAAAAATGTATTTTTTTGCATTTTCAGGTAATGAGTTAAGATTTTTAACTCCACTTGTAGAAACTTTCCAACCTGGAAAAGTTTCATAAATTGGTTTTATTTTTACTTGGTCTTCTACAGCAGCAGGTAAATAATCTAATCTTTTGCCATCAAGCTCATAAGCAACACACATTTTAATTTCATCTAATTCATCTAGTACATCTAATTTTGTTAAAGCGATACCATCAATACCTGACACTTTAATAGTTTGCCTTACCAAAACACCATCAAACCATCCGCATCTTCTTTTTCTACTTGTAACAGTTCCAAATTCTTTTCCACGTGTTCCTAAAAGTTCACCAACATCATCTGTTAACTCTGAAGGAAAAGGACCTTCCCCAACTCTTGTTGTATAAGCTTTCGTAATTCCAAGAACATAATTAATCGAATTAGGGCCACAA
>CACJIJ010000022.1 GCA_902593445.1 uncultured Pelagibacteraceae bacterium | reverse complement strand
ATCCTTTTTGAGATACTATTCCATGATCTAATACAACTATGTCATCTGCAAGTGTCATTGCTTCAGTTTGATCGTGAGTAACATAAATCATCGTTGCATTTAATTGATCATGTAATTTAGCAAGCTCTACTCTCATCTGAACTCTTAAAGCTGCATCTAAATTAGATAAAGGTTCATCAAATAAAAATACTTTTGGCTTTCTTGTAATTGCTCTACCAATTGCAACTCTTTGTCTTTGTCCACCTGACAATTGTTTTGGTTTTCTCTCCAAGTATTCCTCAATTTGAAGAATTTTAGCAGCCTCCATAACTCTCTCTGTAATTTCTTCTTTAGATTTTTTTTCAATTTCTAAACCAAAAGCCATGTTATCGAACACTGTCATGTGTGGATACAAAGCATATGATTGAAAGACCATTGCTATATTTCTTTCTGATGGTGGAAGATCATTAATAACTTGTCCATCAATTGAAATTGTTCCTGAGTTAACCTCTTCTAAACCAGCAATCATTCTTAGCATTGTTGACTTACCACAGCCACTTGGCCCAACAAAGACAGTGAAAGATTCACTTTTTATTTCTAGAGATACATCTTTGATTACATGTGTAGACCCAAAAGATTTATTTATATTCGAAATATTTATCTCTGCCATTTTGAGTTAATATTGTTTTTAAGTATTTATTCATAATTTTTAAGTTAATTCAATCATGATTAATTTTATTAATTATGATATCTTTAACTAAAATGAAAATTTTAAGAGATAGTTTTGGTAGAACTTTTCCATATATAAGGCTTTCAATTACTGATGTATGTAACTTTAAATGTGGATACTGTTTACCTAATGGCTATCAAATTGATAAGAGCGACAATAGAAAATTTCTTCACTTAGAAGAAATTAAACGTTTAGCAAAAGTTTTTTCAAAATTGGGTGTATGTAAAATTAGACTTACCGGTGGCGAACCAACGGTAAGAAAAGATTTTTTTGATATAATTAAGATCTTGAGACATGAAGCAGGAATAAAAAAAGTTGTAATTACCACAAATGGTTATCACTTAGATAAAAAAGCAAAGATGTTAGTGGATAGTGGCTTAAATGGTATTAATATTAGTATTGATAGTTTGGATAGAAATACATTTAAAAAAGTTACAGGTCATGATCGATTACCTGAGATTTTAAAAGGAATACAAAATCTTCAAGATTTATATTTTGAAAATATTAAGATTAATGCCGTGCTTTTAAATGGAATAAATTCATCTGATAAAGATTTTGAAACTTGGTCAAAATTTATTAAAGCGAACAAAGTTGATTTTAGATATATAGAATTAATGCAAACAGGAGATAACTTAGAATATTTTAAAAAATACCATATATCTTCGAAAATCTTCAAAGAATACTTAAATAAGAATAATTGGATTTTTCAAACATTAGGCAAGGATGCAGGGCCATCACTAAATTTTATCAATCCAGGATATAAAGGGAAATTTGGAATTATAGCGCCTTACTCTAAAGATTTTTGTAGAAGCTGTAATCGTTTAAGAATTACATCTAGGGGGGATTTGAGATTATGCCTATTTGGCAACACTGGAATAAGTATAAGACATTTGTTGCAAAAAGATAATCAAATAGATGAATTGCAGGATCTCATAATGGGACAAATGAAATTTAAAAAAGAAACCCACTATTTAGAGCTTGGTGAAACTGGTTTAACTAAAAATTTATCTACCACAGGTGGCTAATGTCAAAATTAAAAATTATAAATCAAGATGAACTTAAAGATTGGGCGAAAGAAATATTTCAAAAAAATTCTTTCAACATGGTTGATGTTTCATTAAAGAAAGAAACTTTTAGAAGAGCCCTTGCGTCGGGTAAAATTTATGTAGGAAAAGAAGTTTTTAATCTAATTAAAAATAAAAAGATGCCTAAAGGAGACCCTATTACTTTAGCTGAGGTATCAGCTGTGTTGGGTGTAAAAAAAACAAGTGAACTTATTCCTCTATGTCACCCACTTCCAATTGACCATATAGCTACCAAAATAATTATGAATGAATTAGACAGTTCATTAGAAGTTTTTTGTGTGGTTTCAGCAGTGGCAAAAACAGGTGTTGAGATGGAAGCTATAATGGGTGTTAACTCTGCCTTGATAACAATTTACGATTTAAGCAAAATAGTAAATCCACATCTTAAAATTGATAATGTAAAATTGTTAATTAAAGAAGGTGGAAAAAGTGGATTGTGGAAAAACCCTGATGGGCTACCAGATTTTTTAGAAAGTATTTTTTAATGAAAATATCAGTTGAACTATTTGGCGCAGCTAGAGAATTTAGTACTAAATCACATTTAGATTTTGAATTAATTGAAAATTCCTCAATAAAAGATCTTAGAGACCAAATGATAGGGTTTATTGATATGAAATTCAAAGGAAATGAAACTTTCAAAAAAATTATAAAATCTTCGGCTTTTTGTTCGTCTGATGATAAAATTGTCTCAGACAATTATAAAATAGTTAAAAAACAAAACTTTAGCATTATACCTCCTATAGGAGGCGGTTAATGCTACATACCAAAATTATTGATACTTCAAAAAAAGATAAGATTGAGATTTCAAAAGCAGAAAATTTTTTAAATCAATCTAAATTTGGAGCTGTAATATATTTTGTTGGAACTGTAAGAGATTTAAATGAAAATAAAACAGTTACTGGTATTACCTATGATGCCAAAGAAAGTATGGTTATCAAAAGTTTTGAAGAAATTTATGAGGAAGCAGATAACAAGCTTAATATTAAAGACAAAGCAGTATTTATTGAGCATGTTAAAGGGTATGTGGGTTTAAAAGAAAAAAGCATTATTATTGGTGTAGCTTGTAAACATAGAGATCAAGCATTTGTATTATCTAGATATATAATTGAAGAGGTTAAAAAAAGATCACCAATTTGGAAAAAAGAACATTATGAAAATGAGGAAAGTGAATGGTTAAAAGGGATGTCTCTAAATTATTAAAATGATAAAATTTAAAAATTCAGAAATTACACCAGAAAATATTTATAAAAATAGGAGAAACTTTATTAAAAAATTTGGACTTACAGCAGGTTCTATTTTTTTAAGCCAAAATTTAAATTTTTCTGCAAACGCAGCCCCAAAGAATGAAGATTTAAAATTAACAGAGTATAGGTATATAACAACTTATAATAATTATTATGAATTTGGCACAGGTAAGTCTGATCCAGTTGAAAGATCAGAAAAATTTAAAACCACACCATGGGATATAATAATAGATGGAGAAGTAGAAAATCCTTTGAAACTCTCTATTGAAGAAATAAATACAATGTTCCCTTCTGAGGAAAGAATTTACAAATTGAGATGTGTTGAGGGGTGGTCAATGGTTATTCCTTGGCTTGGATTTCCTTTAAATAAGATTTTAAATAAAGTTTCGCCAACTAGTAAGGCAAAATTTGTTAAATTTGTTTCTATACTAGATCCAGAACAAATGATTGGACAAAGATTTCCAATTTTAGATTGGCCTTATAAAGAAGGTCTAAGAATAGATGAGGCGATGCATGATCTGACCATATTGGTTACTGGATTATATGGAAAAAAATTACCAAATCAAAATGGTTCACCTTTAAGATTGATGGTTCCTTGGAAATATGGATTTAAAAGTGCCAAAGCAATCGTAAATATAAAATTAGTTGAAAAAATGCCCACCTCCTCATGGATGAAAGCTTCTCCAAAAGAGTATGGTTTTTATTCTAATGTAAATCCAACAGTTGATCATCCTAGATGGTCTCAAGCAACAGAAAGGGTTATTGGTGAAGGTATAATCAGTCCAAGAATTCCAACAACTATGTTTAATGGTTACGGAGATGAAGTAGCAAGTTTATATGCTGGTATGGATTTAAAAAAATATTTTTAATGACAAAATATTTGAAGCCAAGTATTTTTGTTCTAAGCTTAGTACCATTTCTTATCATCACTTATAAAATTTTTTTTAATAAACTAGGTCCTGAACCTGTAAAAGAAATTACTCATTTTACAGGAGAATGGACACTTATTTTTATTTGTTTAACTTTGAGTATGAGTCCACTCAAAAAATTAACTAAATTATCGCTTTGGATAAATTTTAGAAGAATGCTAGGTTTATTTGTTTTTTTCTATGCCACACTTCACTTGTTAACCTATGTTGGATTAGATTATAGATTTAATTGGCAACCAATATTTGATGACGTTGTAAAAAAAAAATATGTATTCATTGGTTTTGCTGCGTGGATATTATTAATTCCTTTGGTGATTACCTCTTCAAAAAAAATGGTAAGGCTGCTTAAAAATAATTGGAAAAAACTACATAGATTAGTTTATGTGATAGCTATTTTTGGTTCTCTTCATTATATATGGTTATCAAAAACGATTTTTTTTAAGCCTTTAATATACTTAATAATAATAATAGTGTTATTGGCATTAAGAATAAAAATTAAAAATAAAGATGTGAATTATGGATGAGAGCCTTAAAAAAGATATTCAATCAGCTACTCTTGAGAGACTAATGAAACATTTGGACGAAAGAAAAGATGTTCAAAATATTGACCTGATGAATTTAGCTGGTTTTTGCAGAAACTGTTTATCTAGATGGTACAGGGAGGAAGCAAAAAAAAAAGGAGTAGAAATTTCAGATCCTGACGCAAGGAAGCATATATATGGAATGCCTTACTCTGAGTGGAAAGAAAAATATCAAAAATAATTATTTTTCTTTTAATCTAGGAAATAATTCTACAAAATTACAAGGTTTATGATTTATATCTAGTTGATGCTTTAATATTCCATCCCATGCATCAGTTACACCGCCTGATGATCCTGGTAATGCAAATATATATTTTCCATTTGATAAAGCTGCACAAGCTCTAGATTGTATGGAAGATGTTCCAACCGTTTTCAGACTTATTGTTCTAAAAACCTCTCCAAATCCAGGTATGTGTTTATCTGCAATTTCATCAATAGCTTCAGGAGTTATATCTCTTCCTGTAAGACCTGTTCCTCCAGTAGTAATTATGACATCTATCTCCTTTTGATTGGTCCAGTCTTTTAAAATTTTTACAATATCCTCTTTATTATCTTTACAAATTTTTCTATCAATTAAGTTATGATTAGCCTCTTTAATTTTTTCAACCAAGATCGAACCTGATTTATCATTATCAAATGTTCTAGTATCTGTTACAGTTAATAAAGCTATATTTACACTCATAATTTAAAAATGATTATATTATCAATTCTTTTTTTTGTAACTGCTTTAATATACTCAAGTGTTGGATTTGGTGGTGGCTCAACATATCTTGCATTACTTTTAATATGGGGTGTGCCTTATACAATTTTTCCTGTTATTGCTCTAGTATGTAATATAATTGTTGTATCTGGTAATTCTATTAATTTTATCAGAACTAAAAATACAAATTTTAATTTACTTTTCCCATATTTAATAGGCTCTATACCTTTTGCATTTATTGGAGGATCGGTAACAATAGAAAAAAGTTTATTTGAGATTTTGTTGTTTTGTACTTTGTTAATTGCAGGTATTTTTTTGCTAATTGAGAGTAAATCCTTCAATAACAATCAAATAAAAATTAATCAAATTCCTAAAATAATTTCAATTTCTATTGGATCTATAATTGGGTTCATATCTGGAATAGTGGGAATTGGTGGAGGAATATTTTTAAGTCCTCTTTTGTTTTTAATAAAAGCTGGATACCCAAAACATATCACTAGTAGTGCTTCTTTTTTTATATTAATTAATTCTATTTTTGGTGTTGCCGGCCAACTAACAAAAGATAGAGTTTTAGATGAGCTAATAAATTATTGGCCATTATTTTTAATTGTCTTTATTGGAGGACAAATTGGAAGTTTCTTAAATATAAAATTTTTTTCTAATAAGGTGTTAGCTTTACTAACTTCCTTACTGGTAATTTTTGTTGCTGTCAGAATTGGAATTAGATTGTTAGCTTAATATTGAATTTAATTTTTTTTAATATATAAAGATAATGCCGATTTGATCCTATTGCGGGCTTATACTGCTAAAACGGAACTCTCAAAAAGATCAAATAGTATAATTAAAACTTTTGTAAAAAATGAATTTAGATTTTTTTAAACAAACAAGAATTTTGGACGGTGGCATGGGTCAAGAACTTTTGGCAAGAGGGATGAAGCCAAATGGTACTTTATGGAGTGCTAATGCAATTATAAATCCTGATTATCATAAACTATTATTGGATACTCATTTAGATTTTATAAAAGCAGGAGCAGAAGTAATTGTTACTGCAACTTTTACTACTAGACGAAATAGATTAAGAGATAATAATGTTGAGGATAAATTTGAATATCTAAATAAAAAAGCTGGTGAAATTGCTATTAAAGTAAAACAAAAATTTCCAGACGTTTTAATTGCTGCAGGATTACCACCTCAAAATAATACCTACGAACCAGATGATAGGCCTAAGGAAGAAATAACTGAAAATTTTAATGAACAAGCGCAATTATTAAACCCTTACATTGATTTTTTTTACTTTGATGTTTGGAGCAGTATCCAGGAATTTAAGTGTGGAATAGATGCAATTAAAGAATTTAAAAAACCTTATCTTATTGGGATACATATTTCTGAGGGATGTAATTTACCGAGTGGTGAAAAAATTTCAGACATAAAAAGTATTATTGATCACAATGCTTTAGGAGTAATGTTGTCTTGTGTTTCACCAGAAAATTTTGAGAAAAATCTTAAAGAATTAAAAGAATTAAATGTACCTTTTGGTTTTAAATTAAATGGGTTTATCACTACAAAATCTAAAGGTGGATACAAAGACAGTTACTTGAAATCAAATGGTAATCCAAATGAATTTTTAGGTCAAAGAAAAGATTTAACTCCAAATAAAATTTATGAAATATCAAAAAAGTTTAAAGAATCAGGCGCTTCTATAATTGGAGGTTGTTGTGAAACTGGCCCTGCTCATACTTCGGCAATGGCAAAGCTTAAGTAATATTTTTATAATCTGCTTTTCTTGCTAAATATATTCCAATAAATACAGCAATTAATGCAACTATAATTTTTGAGGTAATTATTTCATTGAGAAATATGTATCCTAAAATAATTCCAAATATTGGGATAATATATGAAACTTGTGAATGAAATATAAGACCATTTGTTTTTAAAATTCTAAATCTCAACAACCATGCTACTCCGGTAGGAAAAATTCCTAAATATATTACAGATATAATTGAGTCCATTGAAGGATTTAACATCCAAGGTTTTTCAAAAATTAAAGTGAATGGAAAAAGTATAATTGTTGACCAAATTAAAATTGAACCTGTAACATTTTCATTTTCTTTGTTACTTATTTTTAAGGTTATTACTCCCCCAATTACATAACAAGTAGATCCGAGCAGAATTAAAAGTGCAGCAACAAAGTTATTTTCATTTATTAAAAAATTGTCTGAAAATAAAAAAACTATTCCTGAAAACCCTATTAATAATCCAATAGTTTTTAAGAGATTAAATTTTTCTCCTTTTAAAAAGAAGTGAGCTAAAACAGTTGAACTTAATGGTGTTGTAGACATCAAAATAGCTGCTAAGTTACTTTGAACAAAATTTACTCCATAAGATATAAGTATGAATGGAATAACTAAATTTACCAATCCTATAATTGCAAACCACTTCCAATCTTTTGAAAATGCTTCAATTTTTATATTTTTATAAAAACATAAAATTAAAACCGGTATAGCGCCTAAAAAAGATCTTAAAAAACCTATTGTGATAGGTCCAAATGAATATGTAGCAATTTTTATGTTAAAAAAAGCTGACGCCCATATTAATGATAATAAAGTTAACAACAAATAATCAATTAATTGGGGTTTCCTCATTCTGTTATCTCTTTTGTTTCACCTGAAGTTAAAGCTTTTAAATTTTCGAAGTCTATTTCAAAAACTGCGTTAGGATGTCCGGCAGCTGCATAAATAGAATCAAAATTTTTTAAATTTTCATCGATATATATTTTTGTTTTTATTAAATGACCTGTAGGTGAAACGCCTCCTATTGTGTAGCCTGTAACTCTTTTAACATCATCAGGATTAGCCATAGAAACATCTTTTTCATTTAAGATTTTTTTAAGTTTATTGAGTGAGCATCTCTTGTCTCCTGATACCAAACAAAGAACAAATTTTTCTCCTGCTTTAAAAAGTAAACTCTTTACAATTGCACCAACCTTGCAACCTAAAGCTGTAGCTGCATCATTAGCTGTTCTGGCAGTTTGTTCCAATTCAATTACTTTTAAATCAGTGTTAAATTGTTTAAGTGATTTTTCTGCCCTTAAAACTGGCTCTTTCTTTAATATTGTATTCACAGGTTAAATTAATTTATATTTTTAGTGACTAATTACACTACTTATGTGAAAATTGCATAGGTGTTATTTATTAAATAAGCAAGTTTTTTAAGTATATTTTTGCTAATTAGGCAAAAAAATTACATAGGAGACAAAATGAGTGCAGCAAAGATTTTAAAATTTATTAAAGAAAAAGATGCAGAATTTGTGGATCTTAGATTCACCGATCCAAGAGGAAAATTACAACATTTAACAATGGATGCTTCAATTGTTGATGAAGATATGTTGAATGAAGGCGTCTTCTTTGATGGTTCATCTATTGCTGGATGGAAAGCAATTAATGAGTCTGACATGATTTTAAAACCTGATACAGCAAGAATGTTCATGGATCCTTTTACGTCTCATAATACTGTAGTTTTGTTTTGTGATATTCTAGATGCAATAAAAAAAGATCCTTATGAAAGAGATCCAAGAGGTGTTGCAAAAAAAGCTGAAGAATATTTAAAAGCTTCAGGTATAGGTGATAAAGCGTTTTTTGGACCTGAGCCAGAATTTTTTGTGTTTGATGATGTAAGAATCAAAAATGATATGAATGAGTGTGGATTTAAATTAGATAGTAAAGAAGGTCCTTACAACTCAGGTAAAGAATATGAAAATGGAAATATGGGACACAGACCACAAATTAAAGGAGGTTACTTCCCAGTACCACCTGTTGATAGTGAGCAAGACATGCGTGGCGAATATCTCAAAAATTTAAAGGAGGTTGGTATTAAAGTTGAAAAACATCACCATGAAGTTGCTCCTAGTCAGCATGAACTTGGAATGTATTTTAGTACTTTAGTAAACCAAGCTGACAACGTACAATTATATAAATATGTTGTACAAATGGTTACCCATTCATTTGGTAAAACTGCAACATTTATGCCAAAACCAGTTGCTGGTGATAATGGTTCGGGAATGCACATCCATCAATCTATTTGGAAAGGTGATACTCCAGTATTTTCAGGAGACGCATATTCTGGATTAAGTGAAACTGCATTGCATTACATTGGTGGAATTCTAAAACATGCTAAAGCAATTAATGCTTTTGCTAACTCTACAACAAACAGTTACAAAAGGTTAATACCAGGTTTTGAAGCTCCAGTTCTTCTCGCATATTCAGCAAGAAATAGATCTGCTTCTTGTAGAATACCGATTACATTGAGTAAAAAAGGTGCAAGATGTGAGATTAGATTTCCAGATGCTGCGGGAAACCCATATTTAACTTTTGCAGCTATGTTGATGGCTGGAATTGATGGAATTAAAAACAAAATCCATCCAGGTGAGTCTTTTGATAAAGATTTATATGAATTACCACCTGAAGAAGTTAAAGCTATCCCAACAGTTTGTGGTTCTTTAAGAGAAGCGATGGAAAGTTTAGATAAAGATAGAGAGTTTTTAACTCAAGGCGGTGTCTTTACTGACGATCAAATTGATGCTTACATTGCTCTGAAGTTTGAAGAGATACACAAATTTGAACATGCACCTCATCCTGTAGAGTTTGAGATGTATTACAGTAGCTAATAAACTTTATTACTGTTTAGTTGTTGCAATCGTATCTTTGTTAACACCTTTTTTGACTACGTAATCTTGTGTTCCGTTAGCACCGGTTTCCACTTCTTTACGTAACTCTTTAAAGAATGTTTTTTCCTTTAAAGAATCTTTTAAGTTTTTAACAAGATTTTTAAACTCAAATTTGTTCATATAGAATCTATATCTCAGATATGCATATAATGCAATACAGATATGCGATAAATGGGATAATACAACTTATGAGATTTTAAAGGACTCTCCGCAACCACAACGTTCAGTTTCATTAGGATTATTAAACACAAATGAAGAGGACAATTCCTCCTTTTTATAATCCATTTCGGTTCCAAGCAGGTACATAATAGCAGCTGAGTCAACAAATACTTTCACACCCTTATCCTCAATAACTTCATCATTAGGATTTAATTCTTTTGTATACTCCATTACATAAGACATCCCTGCGCAACCGCCAGATTTTACTGATACTCTAACACCGATAGAATCTTTTTCAGCATTAGACATTATCTCTTTTATTCTTAAGGCTGCGTTATCACTTAATTTAATTATAGGGTTCATTACAAATTCAATTCCAATTTTGCTGCTTCTGACATCATATCTTTATTCCATGGTGGATCCCAAACTAGCTCAAGATCCACATCCTCAATACCATCTACTTGCATTACCCCTTCTTTTACCTCTTTTGGCAAACTTTCTGCAACTGGACAATTTGGTGTTGTTAAAGTCATTTTAATTTTGGCGAACTTTTCATCTTCAACCTTAATATCATAAATTAGTCCTAATTCGTATATATTTACAGGTAACTCAGGATCGTAAATTTTTCTTATTTCCTCAACTATTTCGTCTTTTTTTGACATACTTTAATTCTCTGTTTTTACCTCTTCTGTTTTTTCATCAAAAGCAGAAACCATTGTGTGCCAAGATAAAGTTGCACATTTAACTCTCATTGGATATTGCTTAACACCAGATAAACACATCAGTTTAGTTTTTTCATCTTCGCTTAAATGCTCAGATTTTAATTCAGGATTTTCTTTGATCATACCTAAAAAATCCTCAACTATTTCTTTAGCCTCATGCTCATTTTTTCCTTTAATCAAATCTGTCATTATAGAAGCTGAGGCCATTGAAATGGCACAACCACTACCTTCAAAGGATGCATCTTCTACAATTTTTTGTCCATTTAGTTTTAAATAAACATGAACATTATCTCCGCATAAAGGATTGTTTCCTTTGGCATCTTTGTTAAAACCTTCTGTCTTTCTAAGATTTCTTGGGTTTTTACCATGCTCTAATATAATTTCTTGATATAGCTCTTTTAAATTCATTATAAGTTAAATATTTTTTTACAATTGTTTATCGACTGGTTTAGCTGATCTAAATCTTCTTTTGTATTATAAATACCAACTGATGCTCTAGCACTTGCTGGAATATTTAATTTATCATGTAGAATTTGACAACAATGATGGCCTGCTCTTATTGCAACCCCATCTTCATCTAAGATGGTTGCTATATCATGAGGATGAACTCCTTCTACTGTGAATGATAAAACTCCTCCTTTATTTTTTGGATTACCTATTAGTTTAACTGAATTATTTTTTTGTAATAGTTCTTGTCCATATTCAACTAAGTCAGCCTCATGTTTCATAACATTTTCTATACCAATACTTTCTAAAAATTTTATTGATTGATCAAAGGCAATTACTTGTGCTGTAGCCATAGTTCCAGCCTCGTACTTATTAGGCAATTCACCATAGGAAATTCTATCTTTTTTAACTTCATTTATCATTCCTCCACCACCTTGGTATGGAGGTAATTCCTCTAACCATTTTTTCTTACCATAAAGAACTCCTAAACCTGTCGGTCCATACATTTTGTGACATGAAATTGCATAGAAATCACAATCTAAATCTTGCATATCTAGTTTTAAATGTGGTGCCCCCTGACATCCATCAACTACAACAATTATTCCTTTTGAATGTGCGAGTTGAGTAATTTCTTTTACTGGCAGAATTGCACCTGTTACATTCGACAAATGAGTAATTGAAATTAACTTTGTTTTTGGAGTTATTTTCTTTTCAATTTCTTCAAGAGTAATTTCACCTTCTTCATTTATTTCAGCAAAATTAATTTTGATATTTTTTGATTTTCTTAAGAAATGCCATGGAACATAATTTGAATGATGCTCAAGTTCAGTAATTAATACTTCGTCACCTTCCTGCAAGTAACTTTGGCCTAATGTATTAGCAACTAAATTTAATGCTTCTGTAGCACCCTTTGTAAAAACAATTTCATTTTTATCTTTAGCATTAATATATTTTTGAACAGATGTTCTTGTATTTTCATATAAATTAGTAGCAGCAACTGCAAGATAATGAACACTTCTTCCAACATTTGAAAATTGTTTAGTATAAAATTCATTAATTCTATCTACAACTACCTTTGGTTTTTGAGATGAGTTCGCACTATCTAAATATACTAGATCGTTATTTTGAATTTTTTCTTCAAAAATTGGAAATTCTTTTTTTATCTGATCAATATTCATTCTTTGATTCCAATCATATTTTTTATTAAGTTTTTTATTTCTGAGTCAGTAATTTTTTCAACAACATCTAGTAAAAAACCATTAATTAATAACTCTCTTGACTGCTGATAACTTAAACCTCTAGACATTAAATAAAATATAGAATCCTCATTTAAACTACCTGAAGCTGAACCATGCGAACATTTAACATCGTCGGCATAAATTTCTAGTTCTGGCTTAGCATTAAACTCTGACTCTTTATTTAACAATATTGCTTTGCTCAATTGGTATCCATCAGTTTTCTGAGCATCTGAATTTACAAATATTTTTCCTTGATACACTGCTTTAGAACTTTGGTCTAAAACACTTTTAATTAATTGATAACTTTTTGTATTTTCAGTTAAATGATTTATTATTGATCTGATTTCGTGATGTTTATCATTATTCAACGAAAAAACACCATTTACAAAAGCTGACGCATAAACTCCATTTAAATTACAATTTATCTCATTTTTAGAAAAATTTGATCCAGAAGATAAAATAAATGTTTCGGAAATACTGTTCTTATCTTGATCAATATTGTTAAAAGAATACTTAACATTTTTATTCTCAAATTTATCTACTTTATAGTTTTTTAAAACAGCATTTTCTTTTAATTCAAAATTATAAAATATATTTAAAAAATTCTTTTCAGACGTATCATTAAACAAATCAATTAATCTTAATGAGCTATCTTTATCTAGTTCAAAATTAAGTCTTAAGTTAATGTTTTTAGACCAAATTTTAGAATTTGTTGTATGATAAATAATGAGAGGTTTTATTAATTGATAACCTTTTTTTACCAATATTTTAAAACATTTATTAGTAAAGGCATTATTCAAGTCAGATAATGAATTACTATTTTTAAATTCATTTATAGTTTCTGATTGATCAATTATTTCTATTTGATCTTTTTTTTCATATTCAAAATCGATTTTTTCAATTCTACCATTTATAAAAACTATTTTATTATGCTCTAATCCATCTACAAATACTGATGTATCAACTTTATTAGTGAATGCTTGATCATTATAAAAACTAAGTTCTCCAATATTATTTTTAATTATTTGATTAAGATCTGAAAATTTCCAATCTTCTTCTTTTCTGTTTGGAAATCCTTTTTCTATAAAATTGTCTAAGCAAAATTTTTTTATCTCAATATCTTTTTGAGATAAACTTAAATTTTTTATACTACTATTAAAATCTTTTTGTAATTGTTCTTTCATTTAATTAAAATTTTCGTATCCTTTTTTCTCTAATTCTAAAGCTAAATCTGGACCACCAGATTTTACAATTTTTCCATTCATCAAAACATGTACAAAATCTGGTTTTATATAATCAAGTAACCTTTGATAGTGTGTAATAATTAAAAAAGAATTGTTTTGATCTCTTAGTGTATTAACTCCATCTGCAACAATCTTTAAAGCATCAATATCTAAGCCTGAGTCTGTTTCATCTAAAATAGATAGTTTTGGAGCTAGCAATGACATCTGTAAAATTTCATTTTTTTTTTTTTCACCACCAGAAAAACCAACATTTAATTGTCTGTTTAATTTTTCCTCATCAAATTTTAGTTCTTTGGATTTTTCTTTTACCAATTTTAGAAATTCAATAGCATCAAGCTCTTTCTCGCCTCTAGCTTTTCTCACAGCATTTAAAGATGTTTTTAAAAATATATTTGTATTTACTCCTGGAATTTCTAGGGGATATTGGAAAGCCAAAAATATACCCTTGTGTGCTCTTTCCTCTGTTTCAAGTTCAAATAAATCTTTATCTTCAAAAAGAACTTCCCCTGAAACTTCATAACCTTTTTTTCCAGATAGAATATTTGATAATGTGCTTTTTCCAGATCCATTAGGACCCATAATTGCATGAACCTCACCAGGATTTATATCTAATGATAGCCCATTTAAAATAGACTTTTTATCAATTGTTGCATTTAAATTATTTATTTTAAGCATTAACCTACACTTCCTTCTAGACTGATACCTACAAGTTTTTGAGCTTCTACAGCGAATTCCATAGGCAATTGTTGCAATACTTCTTTACAAAAACCGTTAACAATCAAGCCAACTGCTTCCTCTGGATTTAATCCTCTTTGTTGACAATAATGTAACTGCTCTTCACTAATCTTGGATGTGGTTGCCTCATGAGCAATATTGGATTCAGAATTTTTATTTTTTATATAAGGAACAGTGTGAGCCCCACATTTATTACCCATTAATAAAGAGTCACATTGAGTATAATTAGTTGAATTTTTGGCTTTTGATGAAATATCAACTAAGCCTCTATAAGTCATATCTGAACTACCGGCTGATATTCCTTTAGAAATTATTTTACTTTTAGTGTTTTTGCCTAAATGGATCATTTTAGTACCTGTATCAGCTTTTTGATGATTGTTAGTGATAGCTATTGAATAAAACTCACCAACCGAATTATCTCCTTTAAGAATACAACTAGGATACTTCCAAGTGATTGCAGAACCTGTTTCAACCTGTGTCCAAGAAATTTTTGAATTTTTTCCTTTGCATAATCCTCTTTTAGTAACAAAATTATAAATTCCACCTTTTCCATCTTTATCGCCTGGATACCAATTTTGAACAGTTGAATATTTTATTTCCGCATCATCAAGTGCAATTAATTCTACATTTGCAGCATGTAATTGATTTTCATCTCTCATTGGAGCAGTACATCCCTCTAAATAACTAACATAACTACCTTTATCAGCTATAATCAATGTTCTTTCAAATTGACCTGTATTTGATGCATTAATTCTAAAATATGTTGATAGTTCCATTGGACATCTAACACCTTCTGGAATGTAAACAAAAGAACCATCTGTAAATACTGCTGAATTTAATGTTGCAAAAAAATGATCACTTGTTGGGATTACAGATCCCAGATACTTTTTAACTAATTCTGAATGATTTTGAATTGCTTCAGATATTGGACAAAATATAATTCCTTGTTTAGTTAATTCGTCTTTAAAAGTAGTAGCCACAGAAACTGAATCGAATACAGCATCTACAGCTATTCCATTTAATCTTGCTTGCTCTTGTAAAGGAATTCCAAGTTTTTTATATGTTTCTAAAAGTTTAGGATCCAATTCATCTAAGCTCTTTGGCTTATCTTTCATACTTTTAGGTGCAGAGTAATAATATAAATCTTGATAATCTATTTTTGGAAATTTTGGTTTCTGCCAATCAGGTTCTTTCAGTACTTTAAATCTTTCAAAAGCTTTCAATCTAAACTCTAACATCCATGCGGGTTCTTTTTTAATATTAGAAATAAATTTAATAACATCTTCATTCAAACCTTTTGGGGCTTGAATATTTTCTATATCTGTTGAAAAACCATATTTATAGTCTTTTAAATTGTTAATTTCTTTTTGTCTGTTGTCCATTTTAAACTCTTGTATCTTTATTGTTATTTAATAAATCTTTTAAACTTTTATTTTCAAAGAATGTATTTATATGAATCTCTAATTCGTCCCATAGATTATGAGTGATACACTTTGTGGCTTTACCGTTACATCCTCTTTTTGATTCCTTTTTGCATTGAACAGTTTTTACTTTTTCATCTACTGCATGAAAAATATTTGTTAATTTAATATCGTTGGGGTTTTTATTAAGAACATATCCTCCTTGAGTTCCTCTTATACTTTTAACAATTTCATTTTTTTTTAATTTAGAAAAAATTTGTTCTAAATAGTCTAGTGATATACCTTGTCTCAACGATATATCTCTTAGCGATACCGGGTTGATGTTATCAAACCTTGCTAAATCTACTAATGCCATTACGGCATATCTTCCTTTTGATGTTAGTTTCATTTATACCCTTAATTTAAGGGGGTTTTATACATACCTGACTAAAATGGTCAAGTTTAGAGTGTAAAAAAAAAACTAACATATTGTCGCTCACATGTGATAAACGTACATTTTTTTTGAGAATAATAATCAATATCGCTTATGGATAATAAAATATTAGAAATTTTTATACCTGGTCCAGCTGGAAGACTAGAGGCTAAATATTATAAAAGTAAAAAAAATACTTCACCGATAGCATTAGTTTTACAACCTCATCCTCAATACGGAGGAACAATGAATAATAAGGTTGTAGTAGATACTTTTCATACTTTTATGGATAATGATTTTTCAGTTTGTAGAGTTAATTTTAGAGGTGTTGGTAAAAGTGATGGAGAATTTGATAATGGACAAGGTGAACTTGCTGACGCAGCAGCAGCTTTAGATTGGTTAGAAAGAGAAAATTTTGATAATTCTCAATGTTGGGTATCAGGTTTTTCATTTGGATCATTAATTGCAATGCAGTTATTAATGAGGAGACCAGAAATAAATAGATTTATAGCTATTTCTCCTCAACCTAATGTTTATGATTTTTCATTTTTATCACCATGTCCAACGTCAGGATTAGTTATTTACGGTAAAAAAGACGAATTAGTACCGGTAGAATATATTGTAGAACTAGATAAAAGACTAAGTTCACAAAAAGGTATTAAAGTAGAATTTAATTCAATATCAGAGGCTAATCATTTTTTTTCAAAAACAAGTGATGCTTTGGTTAAATATCTTAATAAATATATAAAAAAAGAAACTGCACTATATTAAAAATTTTCTACTAATTTACCTCCAACTGTAAATCCTTTGCATCCAGTTGTTGTACTAAAAGAAATTGGTAAATTTAAAAATGATCTTATAGCTAAAAACGCAAATGCTTGGGACTCAATATAGTCACCTTTTAAATTATAATTATCTATAATTCTTAATTTAATATTATTTGTGTCTGATAAAAAATTATTAATGCAATTTATTAAATTACTATTTTTTCTACCACCACCGCAAACTAAAAATATAATATTATTATTTTTACTAATATGTTTCAATCCTTGTGCAATCAAATACGCAGTGAATTCAGTTATTGTAGCACAACCATCTTCTAAAGATAAACCTCTTGCAAAAGATACATCAAAATTTTTAATATCTAACGACTGTGAGTAAGAATTAATTTTAAAATTATCTATTACTTGATTCAGAATTAATTGATTTACATTACCTGCTTTAGCTATTTCACCATTCTTATCAAATTTTTTATTGGAATTATTTCTTACCCATTCATCTATCAAACAATTTCCGGGACCAATATCATAAGCAGAAAGGTTATTTTGAAAATTGTCTGAATTATTAATAACTCTTGTAACATTGGCTATACCACCAATGTTCAAGAAACCTATAGGAAATTTAATATTGTAATTTTGATTGAGTTTTCTTGATATAATAGAATGAAAAAT
Organism: uncultured Pelagibacteraceae bacterium; assembly: GCA_902593445.1. GTDB lineage: Bacteria > Pseudomonadota > Alphaproteobacteria > Pelagibacterales > Pelagibacteraceae > Pelagibacter. Next base: position 4,791 of record CACJIJ010000022.1, on the reverse strand, counting down.
TGGTGTTAATGGTGCGCCTTGACCATCATTTTGGATGTCAGCTTGTCTAAAATCATATATGACTTTTTTTTTAATTATTTGAGATAACAACTCTCCATCTCCTAATTGATTTGTAATTTTTTCTTGTGGGTTATGAAAGATTGTTTGACCGTGGAAACCTACAAGATCTACTGTGTCTCCATATTTTTTTAATGATTGGCTAACTGCATCTGCATGAAAAAGAGTTAAATTTCTCTCTAATTCTCTTAATTTTTCTGAATTTTGTAGCAGATCTTCCTTTGTTAAGACTAATTCTCTCAGTCGAACTAACTCATCATGAAGATTTTTATCATACTCATAATAATCGTCAAAAATGTTTAAAAACTCCTCATATCCATCAGAACTGATTATAGATAAATCAACACCATCCATTGATGTTCCGCTCATTAATCCAATAGCTGTATATAATTTTTTTTTCATTGATATGTTTTTTAAAAAAAATTTGTATATTGTAACTATAAACTTATGAATAAATTTTTAAAAGAATTTAAAGATAGAGGTTTCTTTTATCAATGCACCAGTGAAGAAGAATTATCTAGACATTTAAATAAAGAAAAAATTAAAGGTTATATAGGTTTTGACTGTACAGCTGAAAGCTTACACGTTGGTAGCTTGCTACAAATAATGTGTTTAAGATTGCTTCAAAAAAATGGACATCAGCCAATAGTTTTAATTGGTGGAGGAACTACAAGAATTGGTGATCCATCAGGCAAAGATAAAACTAGAAAAATTTTAAGTGAAGATGAAATTGAAAAAAATATAAAGAATATAAAAAATATTTTAAAAAAATTTTTAGATAATGATGATCCGAGTACAAAGCCAATTTTTGTTAATAATTACACTTGGCTTAAAGATTTAAATTATATTTCTTTTTTAAGAGATATTGGAAAGCATTTTACTATAAATAGAATGCTTACATTTGATAGTGTAAAATTAAGATTAGATAGAGAACAATCTTTAAGCTACATGGAGTTCAATTATATGATTTTACAAGCATATGATTTTCTTGAATTAAATAAAAAGGAAAAATGTGTATTACAGATTGGCGGTTCAGATCAATGGGGAAATATTGTTAATGGTGTTGAACTTATCAAGAGATATTATAACAATCAAACCTTTGGTCTTACTACACCATTAATTACATTAGCTAGTGGTGCTAAGATGGGAAAAACAGAAAATGGGGCTATATGGTTGGATGAAAAATATCTATCAGCATATGATTACTGGCAGTTTTGGAGGAATGTAGATGATAGAGATGTAATTAAATTTTTAAAAATGTTTACCGAAATAGAAATTAAGGAAATAGAAAAAATTAAAAATAAAGATATCAACAAACTAAAAATACTTCTTGCTAATAAAACTACAGAAATGCTACATGGTAATGAAGCGGCTAAAAATTCTGAACAGGCAGCTAAAGAAGCTTTTTCAGGAAACACTCTAAGTTCAAACATGCCAACAATTAATATTCATTCTGAGAAAATAGATGAAAAAATAAACATTGTAGACCTTATTTTGCTGTCTAAATTGGAAAAATCAAAAAGTGAAATCAGAAGACTTGTAAAAGGGAATGCAATTAAAATAAATGACAATGTTGTTTCAGATGAGAAATTAGAAATAACTAAAAATTTATTTAAAGACAACTATCTCAAACTTTCACTCGGAAAAAAAAGGCATATTAAAATAGAATTAAATTAATTTTTTTTAATTTTCTCTAAAGTTCTAGTAATAAATCTTGGTGTCAAAGTTTTTATTGGATTTACAGTAGTTTCTAAATTTTTAGGAGGTCCTTTAATTTTAAAGCTAACTCCAAAAATACCCTCTCCAACCTTTTTTCCAATCAATAAATTTCCAATTAAAGGTATAGATGCGATGGATCTGTTGATTGTTGTAGCTGGTACCAAAGTGCCTCTTAAACTAATTAATCTATCTTCTTCAAGGTATCCTTCCAATAAAATAGATATTGCTGGCCCAATTGCATAGAGTTCTTGAATTTTCATAAGTTTATTTTCGTTGGTAAAATTCATTTCAAAATCTGTAAATCTAATTCCTTCACCGGTTAGCAAATCTGCTATCCCTTGAAGAGATGCTAAAGCTAATAACTTTGCAAGAGCAGGTATTTCTCTAACTTTAAAGTTATCAATAACTAACTTAGATTTTGAAACTCCATTTTTTTTTGAAGAGTAAAAGTCTAAATATCCTTCCTTACTATCTTTAAAGCCTTTAATAAACTTATACCTGTCTATCAAAGGTTTTGCCTGTGATGAAAATAGAGTAGTTATTTTTTCACCTTTCTCATTTGTTCTAATTGTAAATTTTATATTTTGTGAATTATTAAAAAAAGCCAAAATATCTGAATTTACTACTTTGTTATTATTTATACTTAACTTGCCTTTTAAGTTTTTAACAACATTTGTTTTATCAATATAAACTTCTTTTAAATTGAGTTTAATTTTCATGTTATTTTCAAAAAAATTATTTTTCTTTTTATCTTCTGTTTCCAGCAAATTTGAAATTAAGGAATTGGCATTAAAAGAATTACCATTAATAACATAATCGTTCTCTTTAACATTTTTAACACTATAATTATTTATTTTATTTTCAGTATCTAAATAATTTAAGTTTGCTTGATCAATTTTTATTATTTGATTAACATTGTTTAAAGACAAATTGATAATTTTAATATTATTATTTTTTTCCTTGATAACGAAACTATTAATATTTATATTTTTATTTTTTGTTAGCTCTCCTTGAATTTGAAGATGCATTTTATTCTCGTCTTTTTTAATATAATTAATATTATCAATTTTGAATTTTGTATTTCTTATATTTAATTTTGTTTTAAAGCTAATTTGATTTTCTTTTTTATCAAAGGAATAATCAATTTCCTCAAAATTATTATCAATTTTAAATTTTCCAGAACCTGTAACAGATAAATTATTATTATTATAATTAACATTTAATTTTTGATTATTAAGATTAATTTTTTTTTTTAAATCTGGGAAGAAAATTTTTAAAAAATCTTGTTTTTTTAAATTTATATTTTTTAAAAATAATTCTGAACTAATATTTAAATCTTTATCTTTTTTATTTATCAAATATTTGATCTGATCTACAGTATTATCAATTAACTGAATTCCTCCCTCACCTTTAACTAATAAATTATTATTTTTATAATTTAAATTTAATTTATGATTTTTTAGTAAAATTAATTCATCTACATCAGATAAATAATTTTGTATTATGTCTATTTGTTTATACTTTAACTGATTAATATTTATATCAGAATTTAAAATAATATTTGTTATTTTAAATTTTTTATTAATCTCAAGAGAAAATTTATTTTCTGTTTTAAACTTAACATCGTCTATAATTATATTTTCAAAATTTAAATTTAGAAATTGTAATAAATTTAAATTTAAATTTGAATGATCGTTTGCAACAAACCCATCAATTAAAAAACTATTTTTTTTCTTTTTTATATTTATTTTTTTAGAAATAAAATTTACTTTTTCTGCTTTAAATTTTATTTCATTTAATAAATAATTATCCTTTTTAAGATTAAAATTAAAATTTACATTATTGAATTTAGCTTGATTTAAAAAATTGATATTTGCATCTTTAATGACCCCTTTAATTTCATAATCATTTTTAATTTTTCCATTATCGTCAAAATTCAAATTTAAATTTAAAATTATATGGCCTTTTTTTACAATTTTTTCTAATATAAATAATTCAGGTTTGTTATTTGTTGTACGAATAAATTTTATCAAATCATTTAATAGAATAGATTTTGTTGTTACTTTAATATTTGATGAACTAAACTTATTTTTAATTAATGCACCAAGTGAAACCTGAGTTTTTATACTTTCTAATGCCAGAGGTCTTTTAGATAAAAATATTGTAGTACCAACTGTTTTCGCAGAAATTTTAAAGTTTAAAATATCAAGAGTTAATTTAATTTTTTTTAAATCTATATCTATATTTTTGTTTATTTTTGAAATTCTATTTTTAATTTGTTTATTGAATTTATCTGTCTCAATACCTAATGTGCTAAGATAAACTACTAAAACAATTAATAAAGTCAGAAATAAAATACAGTATTTTAAAATATTATTTTTCATTTAATTTATAAAGTGATTGTTCCAAAAATTCATCAATTTCACCGTCTAATACCTTATCTGGGCTTGTGCTTTCAAAATTAGTTCTGTTATCTTTTACAAGACGATAAGGTTGTAAAACATATGACCTAATTTGATGGCCCCATCCTATATCAGATTTTGAACTTTCAACATTTTGATTTTCTTGTTCTCTTTTTTTAATTTCGTAATCATATAATCGCGCTTTCAACATATTCATGCATGTCTCTTTATTTTTGTGTTGAGATCTTTCATTTTGACACTGAACAACAATTTTTGATGGTATATGTGTTATTCTTACTGCACTGTCTGTGGTATTTACATGCTGTCCACCCGCTCCGCTAGATCGATAAGTATCTATTCTTAAATCTTTTTCTAAAATTTCTACGTTTATATTTTCATCCACAACCGGGTAAATCCAAACACTTGCAAAACTTGTATGTCTTCTTGCTCCAGAGTCAAATGGAGATATTCTAACCAGTCTATGTATTCCTGACTCTTTTTTTAACCATCCAAAAACATAATCCCCATCTATTTTAATTGTTGTTGATTTTATACCAGCCTCATCACCTCTATGTTCACTAATTAAACTTGATTTAAAATTTTTTTTATCAGA
>CACJIJ010000021.1 GCA_902593445.1 uncultured Pelagibacteraceae bacterium | reverse complement strand
AAAGACCGTGTATCCTATATCAAATAAAAAGATGCTCTGGGCCTTGTGTAGGGTATGTAAAAAAAGAGGATTATAATCAAACAGTCGAGGATGCTATTGAATTTGTTTCAGGCAAATCTAGGAAAATACAAAAAAATCTTTCTAATCAGATGGAAAAAGCAAGTGATGATCTTGATTTTGAAAAAGCCGTAATATTAAGAGATAGAATTAAAGCGTTAAACATAATTCAATCTTCACAGAGAATTAACGAAGCAAATTTAGTTGAGGCAGATGTTATTGCTGGGTATAAAGAATCTGGAAAAACTTGTATTCAAGTTTTTTTTTATAGATCAAAACAAAATTGGGGTAATCAAGCTTTTTTTCCAAAACATGATCCAGATGAAAAATTTAGTGAAATCCTAAATTCATTTGTCTCTCAATTTTATGAAAATAAAAGTGTTCCTTCATCAGTTATTCTTTCAGAAGAAATAAAAGAAAAAGCATTAATTGAAAAAACGCTGACACAAAAAGAAGGTAAACAGATAAATATTTCAGTTGCAAAAAAAGGATCAAAACTAAAAGTAATTAATCAAGCAATAAAAAATGCAAAAGATAGTCTTAATAGAAAACTTTATGAAAGTCAGAATAATAAAGAATTGTTCGATGCGGTAGCTCAAAAATTTAATTTAGAAAACAATATAAATTTAATTGAGGTTTACGATAATAGTCATATTCAAGGTACGAATAGTGTTGGAGCATTAATAGCATACGGTGATGAAGGATTTATTAAAAAAAGATATAGAAAATTTAATATTAAACACAAAAAAAATGAGCAAGATGACTATGGAATGATGAGAGAAGTGTTGAATAGAAGGTTCAAAAGAGCAGTGCAAGAAAAAGACAACTACCTTGCTTTTCCAGATTTGGTTGTAGTAGATGGAGGAAAAGGTCAATATTCTGTTGCTAGAGAAAGCCTTAACGAACTAGGACTTCACGACATTCCAATTATTGCGATAGCAAAAGGTAAATTTAGAAATAGTGGTAATGAAACCTTTTTTCATAATGGCAAAGAATACAAATTTACAAAAAACGACCCTACCCTATTTTTTCTTCAAAGAATTAGAGATGAATCACATAGATTTGCTATAAGCGCTCACAGAGCTAAGAGAAAGAAAGGTATTAGCAAATCCTTATTAGATCAAATAGAAGGCATTGGAGCTATAAGAAAAAGGGCTTTATTAAACCATTTTGGATCGGCAAGATCGGTTGAATCAGCAAGCTTAGATGAAATAAAATCTGTTGAAGGTGTTGAAGAAAAAGTAGCAAAAAAGATATATAACTTTTTTCACGAATAATTATGCTTAAAAAAATTCCAAACATATTAACGATAGGGCGAATAATAATTGTTCCCTTTTTTGTTTTAGCTTTTTATCTTCCTGGATTTTATGGTGATCTTACTGCTTTAATATTGTTTATTGTTGCATCATTTACAGACTTCTTAGATGGTATGTTGGCTAGAATGTTTGGCGTAGAGTCAAAACTGGGTGAATTGTTAGATCCTATAGCAGATAAAATCATTGTTGCTACAGCATTAATACTTCTGGTTATGGACGGAACGATTAGAAATTATGAAGTAATTGCAGCAATAATAATTCTTACAAGAGAAATTTTAATTTCAGGTTTGAGAGAATTTTTAGCAAAAGGAAGAATAAAACTTCCTGTTTCAAATCTTGCAAAACTTAAAACCGTATTGCAAATGGTGTCGATAGCTCTTTTATTATCTGGGGATACTGGAAATAAAATAATTAATTTTCAAGATTACAATGCTCAAACAATTGGTATAATTCTGTTATGGTTATCTGCTGTTTTAACACTTTTTACTGGATATGATTATATGCGTAAAGGAATAGATCATGCCATGTCAGAAGATAGTAAAGATTAAGCTGCTTTTTTCTTTCTAACTAATAACTGATAACTTTCATTTAAATCAATAATAGTTTCACAAACTTTAAATTGATTTTCTGCGATACATGATACAGGAGTTACCTCTGCTGCGGTTCCTGTTAAAAAACATCCAACAAAATTTGGTAGTTCAGTTGGACTAATTTTTCTCTCATGTACTTTTATATTTTTTGATTTTGCTATTCCAATAACAGTTCTTCTAGTAATACCGTCTAAAAAAGAGTCTGGTATCGGTGTATGGATTTCACCATTCTTATCTTTGAAAAAAATATTAGCTCCAGTTGCCTCGGCAATATTACCTTCGTGATCTAACATTAAAGAATCTGTATAACCTTGTTTTTCTGCCTCATGTTTTGAGAGAGTACAAATCATATAAAGACCAGATGCCTTTGTATCCCATGGAATCGTATTCGGTGCTGGTCTTCTCCAATTTGATATATTTAATCTAATTCCCTCTACTTTAAGTTTAGGATCAAAATATGATCCCCACTCCCAAGTTGCAATTGCAACATGTATTTTTGTTTTTTGTGCAGAAATAGCCATCATCTCACTTCCTCTCCAGGCAACTGGTCTTACATATCCATTTTCTACTTTTTGTGTTGCAACAATTTTGCTTGATGCAATATTTATTTCCTCCTCAGTATATGGAATTTCAAAACCCATTCTTTTTGCAGAATAAAAAAATCTTGATGTGTGCTCTTCTAATTTAAAAATTGATCCATCATAAACTCTCTCACCCTCAAACACACAACTAGCATAATGCATACCATGACTTAAAACATGCAGTTTAACGTCAGCCCAATCAACTAATTCGTTGTTGTACCATATTTTTCCAGATCTCTTATCGTAAGGTATCATGTGTGAAAATTTTTTTAATTTATAACTAAAAAATATCTTTGTATCTTTAATATGTCAATATAACTTACCTATAATGAAAGAACTTTTATATTTAAAAGACGAACAGCTTAAAGATCTGATTGAAAAACTATTTGTGAGTTACAGAGAAACCTTTTCTGACTCAAAAAAAATATTAGATAGATACTCAATTGGTTTAGCTCACCATAAAGTTATTCATTTACTGTCAATGTATGAGGGTATCTCAATATCTGAGCTGCTCAAGAGATTAAAAGTTACAAAACAAAGCTTAAATCGTGTTCTCAAAGATTTAATTAAACTTGAAATAATCATATTTAAAAAAGATGCTCAAGACACTAGAATAAAGCATATTTTTCTTAACGATAAAGGTAAAAAAATTTTTAATGAAATTTTTAATTTACAAAAAAAAAGAATTTATAATGCTTTGCTAAAGTCAAGTTCTGAGGAAGTTATAAATTTTGATAATGTACTAAGTAAAATAATTAATGGATAAGTTTATTGCACATATACTGGTCGTTGATGATGATGATGGAATTAGATCTCTTGTAAAAAAATATTTAAATGAAAATAAATTCTTAGTCACTACTGCAGAAAATGCGGAAAATGCATTACAGAAAATAAAAATAATTAAATTCGATTTAATAGTTTTAGACATCATGATGCCAGGAAAAAGTGGGCTTGAATTTATAAAAGAAAACAAAAAAAAATTAGAGACACCCGTTATACTCCTTACAGCTAAAGGCCAAGCAAAGGAAAGAGTTGAAGGATTAGAAGTAGGAGCTGATGATTATTTACCAAAACCATTTGAGCCGAAAGAATTAATTTTAAGGATTCAAAATATATTAAACAAAACTATCAAAACAGATCAGAAAAGAGTTATTGAATTTGAAAATGTAAAAATTGATTTAAATAAATTATTAATATTTAAAAAAAATAAGGAATTTAAAATTAATACAACTGAAAAAACAATTTTAGAAAAAATGATTAATAATCCAGGTAAGACTTTTACAAGAGAAAATATTGGTCAACTAATTAGTTTAGATAAAGAAAGATCGATAGATGTAATAATTACCCGTTTAAGAAAAAAAATTGAAATTGATCCAAAAAATCCAAAATTTTTACAAACTATTAGGGGTGCAGGATATGTTCTATGGATTGAGTAATTTCCTAAAAAGGATATTGCCAAAAAGATTATTTTATAGAGCGCTTTTAATAGTTGCCATTCCAGTCATAGTTTTACAATTAGTTATTACAATAGTGTTTTTTGATAGCCTCTGGATCAAAACAAACAAAGGTATGACAAGAACACTAGTAAATGAAATTAGTACATTTGTGGAAGCATATGAATCTGAAAAAACAAATAAACAGTCACTTGTAGATCTTTTTTCTTTATTTCTTGATCTAAATATTGAATTAGTGAAAGAGGAAGAATTGATTATTACAAATACAGAAAGATGGTTTAGTCCAATAGACAGAACATTAAGAAGAGAATTAAAACCTAAATTTGGATTAAATAATTATTGGTTTAATACAACAAGTTATAAAGAATTAATTGATTTAAGAATTAAATATAATGAGGGATACTTTAAATTCTTAATACCGAAAGACCGTGTAGCAAGTTCATCAGCAAGAATATTTGCTTTATGGATAACAGTCCCAGCTATTATAATGGTAATTATTTCTCTTATTTTTCTAAAAAACCAAACTAGGCCAATCACAAATTTGGCTCGTGCAGCAGAAAGATTTGGTAAGGGTGAAGAGATAGATGAATTTAAACCTTCAGGTGCACTTGAGATAAGACAAGCAGGTCATGAGTTTGATAAAATGAGAAAGAGAATTGAAAGACATATTAATCAAAGAACAGAAATGTTGTCAGGTATAAGTCATGACCTAAGAACACCCTTAACAAGAATGAAACTACAAATAGCATTTATAAAAGATAGAGAAACAGTAAAAAAATTAACAGAAGACATCAATGAAATGGAAAAAATGTTAAATGAATATTTGCAATTTACTAGTTCATCTTATGTTGAAAAGGATGAAATGTTTAATTTATCTGAATTAATTTCTGAAGTTATTAAAAAATATAATAACGTTAATATTTCTCACAATTTAATTCCTAGAGTTTACTACAATGGTAGGAGAAATTTAATTAACAGATGTTTAAATAATTTAATTGATAATGCTCTCAAATACGCAAATAAAGTTGAAATAAGTTTAAGTAAAAAAAATACAAACCTTTTCATCAATATTGATGATGACGGGCCCGGGATATCAAAAAAAGAGTATGAAAATGTATTCAAACCATTTTATAAAATAGATAAAGGTCGGGCAGACTCCAAATCAAGTGTTGGCCTTGGCTTGTCAATTTCATCAGATATAATAAAATCTCATGGGGGAAATATAATGCTTGAAAAGTCTAAAATGGATGGTTTGAGAGTTAAGATTTTCTTACCTGTTTAGCTTTCTTATTTTTTTGTTTCTCTAGTTTATTTATTTTATTTTCAAGACTCTCAACTCTTTTTGAGAGTACTTCAAACTCATCTTTACTTGTAAGTTTCATTTTAAAAACAAACTCATCTCTTTTAGATTTAAAGATATTTAATAGTTCAGTAGTTATATCTTTTGAAGATACTAGGCCTTGCTCTATTAATTTAGTAAGCTTATCAATTAAAAATTTAGAATTTTTCATATATGAGTTATACATTATAAGTATTATTAAAAATGTTCATTAATAATTTTGACCCAGTAGCTTTAGAAATATTTTCTTTAGAAGTCAGATGGTATTCTCTAGCATATATATTTGGTATTTTATTCGGCTGGATACTTGCTAAGAAATTATTTGTACAAAACATTGAAATTAAAAATAAATTTGATGATTATTTAACTTATTTAATCATAGGGATAATTATAGGAGGTAGGCTTGGTTATGTTTTTATTTATAATTCAAGTTTTTATATAAATAATCCTTTAGATATATTTAAAATTTGGCAAGGAGGAATGTCTTTCCATGGTGGTTTAATTGGAGTTATTTTTCTAAGTATAATTTTTGCTAAAAAAAATAATCAAAACCCATTTTTATATATGGATATTGTGGCTTTGGTTGCTCCAATTGGAATATTTTTTGGACGAATAGCAAACTTTATAAATTCAGAATTATATGGAACTATAACTAATGTACCCTGGGCAGTAATATTTATTCAAGTGGATAGTCTTCCTAGACATCCATCCCAATTATACGAAGCACTATTAGAAGGTTTGTTTCTATTTTTATTATTAATTTATTTAAGAAATAAATTTTTGGATAAACCTGGTGTAATTTCAGGATTATTTTTAATACTTTACTCAATCTTCAGATTTTTTGTTGAATTTTATAGAGCCCCAGATGAGCACCTTGGTTATATATTTTTAAATTTTACTATGGGGCAAATGGTAAGTTTAATATTTATTCTATCAGGAGTAATTTTAATTTATTTCAAAAATGAAACGCGCTAAAATGAATAATTTACCACTAGATCAATTCATAAATTTAGCTCTTTACGATAAGGATAAAGGTTATTATATGAAAAAAAATCCTTTTGGTAAGGATGGAGACTTTGTGACCGCTCCTAATATAACAAGATTATTTTCTGAAATAATTGCAATTTGGACAATTACTTTTTGGAAAAGTATAGGCTCTCCAAAACAATTTAATTTACTAGAACTTGGAGCTGGAAATGGTGAAATGATGAAAGTGATAAATGAGACTCTTATTAACTTTCCTGAGTGTTACGATGCCTGCAGTTTTGTAATTCATGAAAAAAGTGATTTTTTAATAAATGAACAAAAAAAAAATTTAAATTCCAAAAAATTTTCATGGTTAAAAAATTTAGATAAAATAAATACAAACCCTACAATTTTTTTAGCTAATGAATTCTTTGATGCTATTCCAATCAAACAATTTTTTAAAAAAAAAGATGGTTGGTTTGAAAGATTCGTTAATTTAAATGATCCAAAAAAAGCTGAGTTTAATGAAGAAAAGATTGATATAGAAAAAATTGAAAAACATTTAAATTTTAAAATATCAAAAAATCAGGACATTATAGAATATTCACCTGAAACATTTAAATATTTAAGAGCAATTTGTGATTTAATACAAAAAAATGATGGAGGAATGTTGGTTATTGATTATGGTTATGCAGACAGCAAAATGTATGAAACTCTTCAGGCGGTAAATAATCACAAATATTCAAATATTTTAGAAAATATTGGAAACACTGATATTACTTACAATATAAACTTTAATTCTTTTGAGAAATTTATAAATCAGTTTAAAGATGTTAATTCAATTTTTACAAATCAAAAAAAGTTTTTAACCAGCATGGGTATTCTTCAAAGAGCTGAAATAATCAGTAAAAATATAGTATTTTCAAAAAAAGCTGACTTATTTTATAGAGTAAGACGTTTGATAGATGAAAAACAAATGGGTGAATTGTTCAAAGTCATGCTTATAAAAAATAAGAAAAATAATTTTAGAATAGGTTTTCAAAATTGATAAAATCAAAAAAACTCTTAAAAATTAAAATATTAAAGCATGGTTTTTTTAACAGGAATGGTGGTAAATCAAAAAAAATTTATAAAAGTTTAAATTGTGGTCCTGGTTCTAAGGACAATCCCTCAGATGTTAAAAAAAATTTACAAATAGTTAAAAATAAAATTAAAAATACTGCAAAAAATATTTTTTTGCTACACCAAATACATAGTAATAAGTTTGTTTATATTAATGAAAAAAAAAGATTTAAATCTAAACTAAAAGCTGACGCAATAATTACAAATCAAAAAAATATACCTATTGGCGTATTGACTGCTGATTGTGTACCCATTTTAATTTGTGATGAAAGAAAAAATATAATTGCAGCAATTCATGCAGGATGGAAAGGTGCATTCAAAGATATAATTGGCAGGGTAATTAGATTCATGATCACAAAAGGGTGTAATCCTAGAAATATTACTGCAGCTATCGGACCTGCTATATCAGCTAAAAATTATGAAGTTAAAGCAGATTTTAAAAGAAAATTTATTAAAAAGGATAAAAAAAATAACAAATTTTTTAAAACAAAATACAAAAAGCTTTATTTTGATTTGCCCAATTATGTAAAATCATGTCTTTTAAAGAATAAAATAAAAAAAATTGAGTCAATAAATATTGATACATTTGATATTAATAATAATTTTTTTAGTGCGAGGAGAGCGTTAAGACTAAACCATGATGATTATGGTAGAAATATTTCAATAATTATGCTTAATTAGGCTTTTTTAATGAAATTATTATCCGGAAATAGCAATAAACCATTAAGCAAGAATATTGCTAAATATCTAAAATCTAAATTAGTAAACTCCAGCATTAGAAATTTTTCCGATGGAGAAATCTATGTTGAAATTAATGAAAATATTAGAGGAAATAGTATTTTTTTAATCCAATCTATTTCATCTCCTGCAAATGATAACTTAATGGAACTACTATTATGTATTGATGCACTTAAGAGATCGTCTGCAAAAAATATTACCGCTGTTATCCCTTATTTTGGTTATGCTAGACAAGATAGAAAAGTTGCACCAAGAACATCTATATCAGCTAAACTCGTCTCAAATCTAATCACCAAAGCAGGAGCAGATAGAGTTGTTACTGTTGACTTGCATGCAGGTCAAATTCAAGGATTTTTTGATATTCCAGTAGACAACTTGTTTGCAACACCTATTTTTGCAAGACATGCAAAAAAAAAGATAAAAAGTAAAAACCTTATTTGTGTGGCTCCAGACGTTGGTGGTACCGAGAGAGCAAGAGCACTTGGAAAAATTTTAAATGTCGGATTGGCTATTGTTGATAAAAGAAGACCAAAGCCAGGTCAATCTCAAGTAATGAATATTATAGGGGATGTAAAAGGAAAAACTTGTGTCATTGTTGACGATATAATCGACTCAGGTGGTACTATTGTAAATGCAGCTAAAGCTCTTAAAGATCGAGGTGCTAAAGAAGTTTATGTATATATAACTCACGGAGTACTAAGTGGAGAAGCTGTAAAAAAAATTAAAAAATCTGTAATTAAGAATTTAGTAATAACCGATACAATTGATAATATGAGTAGAGTTAAAGGAGTAAAAAACATTGAGGTTCTGTCAATTTCTAGCCTCATGGGTGAAGCAATTAAAAGAATATCTAATTCAACCTCGGTATCAGATTTATTCAAATAAATACCTTGAGTTATTAAGTAACTTGAGCTAAAAACCTTTGTTTTTATGAATTCATTAGACGCTAATATCAGGAACACCAAAACTAAAGGTGAACTAAATTCACTAAGGGATAAAGGCAATGTCCCTGCAATTATATATGGTGGTGAAGCCCAAAACGAAAAAATTTCAATTTCAAAAAAAACACTTAAATCACTAATCGAGAATGAAAACTTTTTATCGAGTATCATTACTTTAAACGTAGATGGAAAACCCCAAAAAGCTCTTCCGAGAGAAATAAAATACGATATTTTATCAGATGAACCAATTCATGTTGATTTTCTAAGAATTGTTTCGGGTATAAAAGTTAGAATCGAAGTACCAGTAAAATTTTTAAATCATGAAAAATCTCCAGGGTTAAAAAGAGGTGGAGTTTTAAATATAGTAAGAAGAAAAGTTGAATTAAAATGTCCAAGCGAAAAGATACCTGAAAATCTTGTTATAGATCTAGATGGAGTTGACATTGGAGAAAGTTTTAAAATTTCTTCTATAAAACTTGATAGTGATGTTACACCTACAATTCAGGGAAGAGATTTTGTTATTGCAACTCTAGCGGCGCCGACTGTTATGAAAGAACCTGAAAAACCTGCTGAAGCTGAAGTAGCTGAGGGTGAAGAAGGTGCTGAGGGAGCTGAAGCTGCTCCTGCGGAAGGTGGAGATAAACCATCTGCTGAAGGTGATAAAAAAGAAGGTGAAGATAAAAAACCTGCTGAAGAAAAAAAATAAGTTATTTTAATTTGAATTTTATTCTCCAATATTAATATTTTATGCTTTTACTTGTAGGATTAGGTAATCCAACCCCAGACAGTGAAAACAATAGGCACAATATTGGTTTCAAAATTATAGATGCAATAAATAAGAAATTTGGACTTTCAAAACAAAAACCAAAATTTAAAGGACTTCTAACAACTGGAAATGTTGGAGGCCAAAAAGTTTATGCGATAAAACCTCTAACATTTATGAATAATTCTGGGATTTGTATCAGAGAATTAATTGAATATTTCAAAATAGATTCTGGGGATGTTATCGTTTTTCATGATGATCTAGATGTAGAATTTGGAAAGATAAAATCAAAATTTGGTGGATCTGATGCAGGACATAATGGAATTGCATCAATAGATAAATTTATTGGTAAAGATTATTCTAGAGTAAGAATAGGAATTGGTAAACCAAAAGACAAAATGGAAGTAAGTGATTTTGTTCTTCAAAATTTTGATGAAGATGAAATAGTTGGATTAGAAAAAATTACAAATAACATTATAGACTCTATATCCATACTTATCGACAAAAAATTAGATTTATTCTCTAGCACTGTAAATAATAAATAATGAGTTTTAAATGTGGAATTGTGGGTTTGCCTAATGTGGGTAAATCTACTCTCTTTAATGCTCTTACAAACTCAAGCAAAGCTCAAGCTGCAAATTTTCCTTTTTGTACAATAGATCCTAACGTGGGAGTAGTGCCCGTTCCAGATGAAAGATTGAGTAAATTATCAAAAGTTTCACAATCAAAAAAAACGATTAATACAACTATTTCATTTGTAGATATAGCTGGTCTTGTGAAAGGTGCATCTAAAGGTGAAGGATTGGGTAATAAATTTCTATCCCACATAAGAGAAGTTGATGCAGTTATTCATATGATTAGATGCTTTGATTCAGACGATATTCAAAATGTTAATCCTGACGTTAATCCAGTAAGAGATCTTGAGATCATTGAAACTGAGATGATGCTAGCTGACCTAGAATCTATTCAAAAAAGACTTGAGAAAAATAATAAGAAAAATGTGGACAAAGATCAGCTTAAGATTTTAGAAACTGCATTAGACTGCATTGATAATGAGAAAGATATATCAATATTGAAATCTCAATTTGATACAAAACAACTTAATCAAAGTGGACTTTTATCAATTAAACCAAAGATATTTGTTTGCAATGTAGATGAGCAAAGCCTGCAAGATGGAAATAAATATACTCAAAACTTTGTCGAAAAATTTGGAAAAGATAACACTCTGATTGTTTCTGCAGACATAGAAAACCAAATAAATGAATTAACAGAAGATGAAAAAAAAAATTATATGAATATGATTGGTTTAAAAGATACAGGTCTAAGTATGTTAATTCAAAAGGGTTATAAAATATTAGAACTTGATACATTTTTTACGTCTGGACCTGAAGAAACTAGGGCTTGGACTATACAAAAAAATTGCACTGCTCCTAAAGCTGCTGGAGAAATTCATACTGATTTTGAAAAAGGTTTTATTAGAGCTGAAACCATATCTTATGAAGATTTCATTGCTAATGATGGATGGGTAAATTCTAAGGCTAATGGAAAAATGAGATTAGAAGGTAAAGATTATATTGTGAAAGATGGAGACATATTAAACATCAGATTCAATACGTGACCATAACTTTTTCATGCTGTAGTAAACTAATATTGTCAGAATAATCAAATACACAATTGCTTTAAAGCCCATTTGATGTCGAGCTTCTAAATGAGGTTCAGCAGACCACATTAAAAAGGTCGTTACATCTTTTGACATTTGTTCAACAGTAGCATTAGTTCCATCACCATACTCTACTAATCCATCTGATAATGGAGCAGCCATTCTGATTTTATTACCATACATATATTTGTTGTAATAAACTCCATCATCTAAAGACACGTTGCTAGGGGCTTCTTCATATCCTTGTAATAAAGAATAGATATAGTCAACACCACCTCCTCTTGCTTTTACCAAAACAGACATGTCAGGAGGATACGCACCACCATTTGCAGCTTGAGCTGCTTTTACATTATCGTACGGCATTACAAATTTATCTGATAATTTACCTGGCCTTGTAAACATTTCTCCATCAGAATTTGGACCATCAGTTACTTCAAATGAGGCTGCTATAGCTTTGGCTTGAACTTCAGAGAATTCTGGCCCACCTGGCTCTGATAAATTTCTATAACTTAAATACTTCATCGAATGACATGAAGCACATACTTCAGTATAAACTTGATAACCTCTTTGAAGAGAAGCTCTATCAAATTTTCCAAATAGACCTTTAAAGCTCCAATCAGTTTTTAAATATTCTACTTTTTCGGCAGCAAAAGAATAAGAATTTGAAGCAATAATTATGATTATTATAGAAAATAATTTATATAAACTTTTCACCTTATTCTATTTTACTTTCTTTATTTCTGGCAGCAGCTAAATTTGGTGAACCACCGAGAACGGGTTCGGTAATACTTAAAGGCACTGGTAAAGTTTTTTCTTTAAACCCTAGAACAGGAAGAATAACTAAAAAATGTAAAAAGTAATACGCCGTCGCAACTCGTGCTATCAACAAGTAAAGTCCTTCAGCTGGCATTGCACCCACATAACCAAGTATCAAAACATCTGCAACTAATATCCAGTAAAATTGTTTATATAAAGGTCTAAATACTGCTGATCTTATTTTTGAGGTATCTAACCAAGGTAAAACTGCTAAGATTAATATTGCAGATAACATAGCCACAACTCCTAGCAATTTATCAGGAACTGATCTTAATATTGCATAAAACGGTAACAGATACCATTCAGGAACAATGTGCGCAGGTGTTACCATTGGGTTAGCCTCTATATAATTATCTGCATGTCCTAAAATATTTGGTGCATAAAATACAAAGAAAGCAAACACAATCATGAACATTAATAAAGCAAAACCATCTTTAATTACAATGTAAGGATGGAAAGGAACTGTGTCTTTAGATGGTTTTTTTATATCTATTCCAACTGGATTGTTATTACCAGGGACATGTAAAGCCCATATATGTAAAACTACTAATCCTAAAATTAAAAAAGGAATTAAATAATGCAAAGTAAAAAATCTAGTTAATGTAGGGTTGTCTACTGAATAACCACCCCATAACCAAGTAACTATTCCCTCTCCTACTAGAGGAATAGCGCTAAATAAATTTGTAATAACTGTTGCTCCCCAAAAACTCATTTGACCCCATGGCAAGACATAACCCATAAAAGCTGCAGCCATCATTAATAAATAAATTATTATTCCTAAAATCCATATTATTTCTCTTGGAGACTTATAAGAACCGTAGAATAATGATCTAAATATATGAATATAGACCGCTAGGAAAAACATTGAAGCGCCGTTTGCATGAATATATCTGATTAACCATCCATAGTTAACATCACGCATGATATGCTCTACACTTTCAAAAGCCATATCGGCATGAGCAATATAATGCATTGCAAGAGTTAATCCTGTTACAATTTGAGTAATTAAACAAAAAGTTAAAATTCCACCAAATGTCCACCAATAGTTTAAATTTTTAGGAGTTGGGTAATCTGTTAAATGATTTGCAAGAGTTAATAGTGGCAATCGATCATTAAACCATTGTCCTACTTTCGATTTTGGTCTGTAATCATGGTCACTCATTTTTCTTTATCCAATTTTAATTGTATTTGCATTAACAAATTCGTATTTAGGCACTTCCATATTCCAAGGTGCTGGTCCTTTTCTAATTCTTCCAGAAGTATCATAATGAGATCCATGACATGGACAGAACCAACCATTATAATCACCTTTATCATTGAGAGGTACACATCCGAGGTGGGTGCATACACCCAACATAACAAGCCACTCGGGGTTTTTTGCTCTATCTTCATCTTTTTCAGGATGAATTAAATCCTCCATCTTGACAGATCTTGCTTCATCAATTTCTTCTTGAGTTCTTCTTCTTATAAATACTGGTTTCCCTCTCCATAAAACAGTCAATGTATTTCCAGGTGTTAATGAACTTACATCAACCTCTGTACTGGCTAATGCTTTAACAGAAGCATCAGGATTCATTTGATCTATCATTGGCCACACTACTGCAGCGGCACCAACAGCTCCCACAGCTGTGGTAGCTGTAAATAAAAAATCTCTTCTTTTTGTTTTTTTTTCAGACACTTTTAGTAGCTTTAATTATTATCTCTTTTTGATTTAAAATAGTTAATATACGAATTCATATAATATAAAATAATTATTTTACTACTGAAAGAATGACACATAATTCAGCAATTTTAGGACCCAAAATAGCTTTGTACGAGCCTGATATACCTCAGAATACTGCTGCAATCATTAGAACTTGTGCTTGTTTGGGTGCTAAATTAGAAATAATTGAACCATGTGGCTTTCTATTATCAGACAAACGCTTTAAAAGAGTGGTTATGGACTATATGGACTATAGTCAAATAGAGTTTTATCAAAGTTCTGAAAAATTTTTTGAGGCAAAGAAGAAACAGAGAGTAGTATTAATGACAACTAAGGGTTCAATAAATTATACTAAATTTAAATTTAAACCTGATGATACAATTTTGTTTGGAAGAGAAAGTGCTGGAGTGCCTAAAAAGGTTCATAAAATAATTAAAAATCGTTTAAAAATACCTATGAATAACCAGGTAAGATCTCTTAATATTGCATCGTCTGTTGCCATTGTTTTGGCAGAAAGTTTACGTCAAATAGAATTAATATAAAATGGATATTTCAATTAAAAAAGACTTAGCGACTAATTGGTTTAAACTATTACAAAATGCAATATGTGACGACATTTTAAAAATTGAAAAAAATAAAGTAAATTTTGAATCAACTTCCTGGAAAAGAAGCAATAAAAAAGATGAGGGTGGTGGTGAATATAGAATTCTTAAAAATGGAAAAATTTTTGAAAAAGTAGGAGTAAATTTTTCAAAAGTTTATGGAAAATTTCCTAAGCAATTTCAAAAGAATATACCAGGCGCAAGTAAAGATCCTAGATTTTGGGCATCAGGAATATCAATAGTTATGCACATGCAAAATCCCCATATTCCTGCAATGCATTTTAATACCAGATTTATTTGTACAACAAAGAATTGGTTTGGTGGAGGTATGGATGTGACCCCAGCAATAAAAGATGAACAAGAGAAGAAAAACTTTCATAAAATATTAAAAGTAATGTGCGATAGACATAATAAAAATTATTATAAAAAATATAAAAAGTGGTGTGATGAATATTTTTATCTACCTCACAGAAAAGAAGCAAGAGGTATAGGTGGAATCTTTTTTGACTATAAAAATGATAATTTTGAAAATGACTTTAAGTTTGTAAGAGATGTTGGTGTTACATTTCAAATGCTATTTAATGAAATAATTAAAAAAAAAATAAAAAGAAAATGGACTTTAAAAGATAAAGAGTTTCAGTATATTAAAAGAGGTCGATACGCAGAATTTAATTTACTCTATGATAGAGGAACAAAATTTGGGCTACAAACTGGTGGTAATGTTGAAGGAATTTTGATGTCATTACCTCCGATTGCAAAATGGAAATAAAAAAATGGATAAAGAGCCAATAACATTAAACGGATTAAATAAACTAAAAGAAGAATTAGTTTTTTTAAAAGAAAAAAAAAGACCTGAGATAGTAGCTGCAATTGCTGAAGCAAGATCCCATGGAGACCTTAAAGAAAATGCTGAATATCATGCAGCTAAAGAAGAACAATCTCATAACGAGGGAAGAATTACAGAAATTAACGATATTATAGCAAGAGCAAATGTTATCGACGTTACAAAACTAAACAATGAAGGAAAAGTAATTTTTGGATCTACAGTTTATTTAGAAGATTTAGATACGAGTGAAGAAATTAATTATAAAATTGTTGGAAGAGATGAGGCAGATTTAAAACAAAAACTAATTTTCTTTCAATCACCAATTGGCAAAGGTTTGATTGGAAAAAACAAAAGTGATTTAGTTGAAATAAATACACCTTCTGGTGTAAAAAATTTTGAAATTAAAGACGTTAAATATATTTAACTTTTAACTATTTGTTGTACTTGCTTATCTGAAATTTGAAATCCGTTTTGAACCCAGGTTTCTTCAATTTTTTTTAATTTATTACCTAAAGTTTTACCCTCAGGAATTTGAAATTTAGACATTAATAAATCAGCACCTACTGGCAAAGTTGGAATTACTTTCTGTTTATAAGTATCTAATAATTTGATTAATTTTTTCTCAACTTTGTTTGAGGTAAAAATTTTAAAATTAATTATATCTATTACTGCTTGTCTCCCATTAAAATAAAAAAATTTATTCAAATTTTTCTCTGTAAAGTTGTTTAGAGTTATTTTTTCTCTATAAAAAAGATCTATCAATTTTAGTCTTTTCTTATCTTTGTTGGATATTTTAAATTTGTAAAGAAAATAATCAGCATTATCAGTCCCATCAATTACTAAAAGCGCAATTAAAAATATAAAGTCAATTTTTAAAAAATTCTCTGCAACATAAGAATTTTGTTTTTTAAAATTTTTAATATTCTTTAATTGAGGAAAAATTATTTCTATGAGTTCTAAACTTTCTTTATCTTTAAAGATTTTTAAAAATCCATTTGAACTAGTTATTTTTTTTAGCTCATCGATTAATCTTTCAGATGATATATTTGAAATTCCATCAATATTTTTTTTTATATTTTTTATTATTTCTGACTGGTGGTTATGATTTGAGTAATTTAAATAAAATCTTAAATACCTTAAAATACGTAAATAATCTTCTTGAATTCTTTTTTCCGAATTACCAATAAAATTAATATAACCCTCCTCCAAATCTTTTTTACCGTTAAATGGATCAAATAAATTTCCATCACCATCTGCATAAATTGAATTGATAGTAAAATCCCTTCTAGAGGCATCTTCCTTCCAATCTAAAGAAAATTCTACTTCAGCATGCCTTCCGTCAGTTGAGACGTCTTTCCTTAAAGAAGTAATTTCATATTTATATTCGTCAATTATTGCGGTTATAGTTCCGTGTTCAATTCCTGTTTCGTAATAACTTATTTGTTTGTTTTTAAGAGCCTCACAAACTTCCGGGGGAGTTAAATTTGTTGCTAGGTCAATATCATCAACGTTTTCTTTTTTTATCACTTTTCTTACACACCCACCCACATATCTGATTTCACTTTTCTCTGAAAAATTATTAATTGCTTCAAAAATTTTATTTGCTGGTGTTGTTAAAGTAATTTGTTTTAAATTTTGACTGATATAATCAAGATTTTTTGATCGGGAAAAAAATTTATCTAAAAAATTTTTCATAAATGGCTGGGGCGCTAGGATTCGAACCTAGGATGCAGGTACCAAAAACCCGTGCCTTACCGCTTGGCTACGCCCCAATACTAGCTTCCTATAACATAAAAATATAAAATTCATATAGTTTTTGCTGTAACACACCAATAATTTTTATATTTTCTTTTAAATTTAGCTTTTGCCAATTTACAACTCTTTAATGAATTATAATAGGCAACAATTGTTGATCCTGAACCAGTCATTCTTACAAATAATGGATTATTTATACTTTCTAAGAACAACTTTATTTTTTTAAGTTTTGGATATTTTTTGAGTGCTATTGTTTCAAGGGCATTTTGTTGATCAATCAAATATTTTACTCCAAACATGTTTTTTTTTGGTTTGTTATATTTAGATTTTGTATACTTTCGAACAGCTGAGTATATTTTTTTAGTTGAGCAACCAAAATCAGGCTTTACTAAAGTAGAGTAATATTTTGGAGTATTATAAATCTTTTTTATTCTACCAGCTGATGACAACACACAGCTGGATGAAATGGTTCCCAGAATAACATCGGAACCAACCAAGTCACAGATACTTTGAGTTTTTTGATAATTAGGATTAATAATTTTTTTTTTAACCATATAATTAAACACACTAGCTGCATTCATCGATCCCCCACCCAACCCTGCTTCTTGAGGGATTAATTTTTTAATTTTAACTTTAAATTTTTTATTTTTTAATAAATTTTCTTTATCTAGTATTTGAAATAATTTTTGAACAGTATTTTTTTTTCCAATATTTTTAGAAAACTTTCCATAAAAAGAAATATGGTGTTTTTTTCCATTATGTTGATTTATCGAAATAACATCATGTAAATCTATGAAACTAATTATACTTTCAATTTTATGTAAAAACTTTTTTTTTCCAGTGACATTTAGTGCTAAATTTAACTTTGCATTAGATTTAATTTTATCAATTTTCATTTAGGAATTTTTAAGACCCTCAATTACTTTAATATTGATTTTTTCTCTCATATCGTCTTCGGTGTCATCAAATGTTAATACGTTGTTCCAAAAATATCTTGCTTGAATTTTTCGATTTAATTTCCATAAAATGTCTCCATAATGATCATTCACGATTGGGTCATCTGGCATTAATTCTACAGCTCTTTTTAAATACTTTTCTGCTTCTAGATAATCCTCTATTAAAAAATACGCCCATCCAATTGAATCAATAATATATGGATCATTGCTTTTTAAAGCATATGCTTTTTTCAACATATCCATTGCTTCATTAATTTTATAATCACGCTCTAACCAGGAGTAAGCAAGGTAATTCAAAATATATGCATCACTAGAATCAATTTTAAGCGCATGCAATAAATCTTCATCTGACTTTTCATAATTTCCCATTCTTTCATAGCTACCGCCTCTACGATACAATACATCTGATTTAATAAGTGAATTGTCATCCAGTGTTAAAATAATTTCTGTATAACGATCTATTGCCTTTTCATAATTTTTAGAATTCTTATAAAAATTTGCTAAATCAAAAATCATTTTTATATTTGGATTTTCAATTTTATTAAATTTTGAATCTATATATTTAATTCCATTTTCATAATCCTGCTCTTGAATTATTATTTGAGCTTCTTTTTTTAATCTAAACCAATAATAAAATTCATCTTCTTTTTTAAAGTTTTTTAAGATCCTTTGTACTTTATCAAATTCATTATTAAGATAAAAATTTTCTGCAACCAATGACAGATTAAATTCAAACTTAGGATTTAAATAGTTTGACAAATTTAAGTAAAAATTTGATTTCTCAAAATTATCCTGAGAAGAATAAAGATTAGAGATTAAAAATAAAAACTCGCTTACAAGATCATTATGATCTTTGCATGAAAAAATTTTTCCAAAATCATCAAATTTTTCTTTGTTTACCCAACTTTTACTTTGTGAAAGTAAAAGTGTTGAATTTATATAATCAATTTTTTCAACAACTAATCTTGCTTCATTTAATTTATTGTTATCAATTAAATGATTAAGATAAAAGAAAATGTATCTTGAATAGTCGCCTTGTTGATTATTTATTAAATTAAGAAAAAATGATGAAGTTCTTTTATCTTCAATATAACATCTTTGAAATGTCTCGGCTATAAGAGACAAGTTTCCAAAATTTTTTTTGTTATCTAATATTTTTTTATTTTTAAATGTATAAATGTACTGTTTTAGAGTTTCAAATATAACTAGGTTTATCCTATCTTCATCTTGAAATTTTAAACTTTGTGATAAATATTCGTCAGCTTTTTTAAAATTATTTTTCTTTAAACTGTCAATTATTAAAATTATATAAGCATCATAAAAATCTGAGTTAGATTTGTTTGCGTTGTTATTTAATACATTAATTGCTTGAGGTACTTTATTATCTAAAACTAAAGAGTTAACATATCTTTTTAGATAACTGTCATGTTTGTTAATTAATACTTTAGTTAATTTAAAAAATTTTAAAGCTTCAGAATTATCTCGATTTTCAAATGCAACAATTCCAGAAAAATAATTTGATAAATCTCTTGAGTTGAAATCATTAAAAGTAGCACTTTTAGAATACAAAGGTGTCTGATAAGATATGAATATTAATAGTACTAATTTTAGAAATTTTAGTAACATGTGACCATACTATGACTAAAAAAGTGATAAATCAAAATACCAAATTAAACCAGGAACTAATTAATACTATTGAGCCAAAATTTATATTCGCTGATAAGCCAATAAATAGATTTAATATTTTAGAAACTAACAATGGCACCCTGCAAATTAATAAAGAAGAATTACTAAAAAATTTAAAAGATCAAATAAATTCAATTGAAAATTGTAAATTGAAAGAAAATTCAAACAAAATTATTTTAGGTGAGGGAAATATAAATAGCCCTTTAATGTTAATTGGGGAGTCTCCTGGGGCTGAAGAAGAAAAATTGGGTGTCCCATTCAGAGGTGAAGTTGGCGAACTTCTTAACAAAATGCTTATAGCCATCAATATTAAGAGACAAAATATTTACACTAGTTATGCAATCAATTTTAGACCACCTGATGACAGAAAACCAACCTCAACTGAAATTAAAAGATACTCAGTATTTTTGAAGGAGCATATATCGATTATAAACCCAAAGATTATTGTTTTGATGGGTAGTTCGGCAATGGAGGCTGTAACAGGAATAAGTGAAAAAATAACTAATGAAAGAGGACATTGGAAGGAAGTGATTTTAAAAAACAAAACATTCCCTTTAATGATAACTTTTAATCCATCTTATTTAATCCGTTTTCCAGAAAATAAAAAACACTCATGGGAAGATTTAAAGAAAATTAGAGACAAAATCAAAGATCTTAATTTAAAATTTTGATGAAAATAATTGCTGGGGTTGATGAGGTTGGTAGAGGAAGTTTAATTGGGCCTGTTTATGCTTCAGCAGTAATTTTAAAAAAATCAATTAATTCAAAGTTATTAAAAGATTCAAAATCATTAAGTAAAAAAAAAAGAGAGTATCTATGTACATATATAAAAAAAAATTCTACTTGGTCCATAGGCAAAGCTTCTGTCAAAGAAATAGAAAAGCTGAATATACTTCAAGCAAGTTTGCTGGCTATGAAAAGAGCCATCAAAAAACTTAAGAGAAAACCAACACACGTTCTGATAGATGGAAACAAAACTCCAGAGTTAAAAAATTATAATTTAAAATCAGTTATTAAAGGAGATAAAAAAATCCCCTCTATTTCAGCAGCTTCTATAATTGCAAAAGTATCAAGAGATAAGTTTATAACCACTTTATCAAAAAAAAATAAAGGCTATGATTGGGATAAAAACTTTGGGTACGGAACAAAACAGCACTTAAAAGCTTTGAAAAAATTAGGTATTACTAAACATCATAGAAAAACTTTTTCACCTATATCTAAAATAAATTAACACTACATCTAGTTACCTTCTAATTTAGAAACACTAATCGAATCCAAATTTTTCAATCTCAGGTTGACCGAAGAATCCATTTGGAGTCTAATTAATTTTTACAAATGAAAACTGATTTCAAAAATAAAATAATTAATGGAGATAGTCTCGAAGAATTAAAAAAAATTCCACGTGAAACTTTTGATTTAATTTTTGCTGATCCTCCTTACAACTTACAATTAAAAAGTGAATTAACTAGACCAGATAGATCAAAAGTTAGTGCGGTAAATGATAAGTGGGATCAATTTGAAAATTTTAAAAAATATGATGATTTCACTTATGAATGGCTTAGTGAATGTAAAAGAATTTTAAAAAAAGATGGAGCCATTTGGGTTATAGGAAGCTATCATAATATTTTTAGAGTTGGCACAGCAATCCAAAATTTAGGTTTCTGGATTTTAAACGACGTCATTTGGAATAAAAATAATCCAATGCCAAATTTTAGAGGAACACGTTTTACTAACGCTCATGAAACTTTAATATGGGCTTCTAAAAGTGAAAAATCAAAATACACATTCAATTATCAATCTTTAAAATGTTTAAATGATGATTTGCAAATGAGATCTAATTGGGATCTTCCAATATGCAATGGTTCTGAAAGACTTAAAAAGGATGGAAAAAAAATTCACTCTACACAAAAACCAGAAGCACTATTACATAGAATTTTACTAGCTACATCTAATAAAAATGACCTCATACTTGATCCTTTTTTAGGATCAGGGACAACAGCTACAGTAGCAAAAAAACTAGGAAGAAATTATTTTGGAATAGAAAAAGAAAAAAATTATTTTAAAGCTGCTGAGCAACGCATAAAAGCTACAAAACCAATTGAGGACGATTTATTAGATACGCTAAAAAACAATAGATCAAAACCAAGAATTCCTTTTGGTTCATTAGTTGAGCTTGGAATAATTAAACCTGGAACCAATATTTTTGATAATAAGAAAAAAATAACAGCCAGAATTATGGCTGATGGTAGTATAAAACATAATCAAGCAGAGGGTTCTATACACAAAGTTGCGGCTACTATTTTAGGAGCTGAAAGTTGCAACGGATGGACTTTTTGGCACTGTGATATAAATGGACGAACTTATCCTATTGATTATCTTAGACAAAGATTAATTTCAAAAAATTAACTTTTATAAATTTTACCCAAATAACTTTCTAAAAATTTTTTATTTTTAGTTAAAAGTTTTAAAAAAATATTTCTAAATATGATCATAATTGGATTTGATAAATGGAAGGCAAATTGATTGAAATTAGATCTACTGTTAATCATTTTTGTTCTCTTTAATCTGATATCATAAAAATTATTATTATTTATTAAACATTCATATAATTCATTAGCCCCCTCAATTGATTGGGAAGCTCCCTGTGCAAATGAAGGTGAAAAAGCAAAAAATGCATCTCCTACAAGGAATATATTTTTTGGAGGATTATATAAGTTTTTACTTACAAATATTGGAAATAATTTAATATTTTGAAGATTTTCCAAAAAACTTTGAGAAACTTTTTGAGATAATTTAAATTTAATATTTTTTATAAAAGAACTGTCGGTAAAAAGATTGTGGTTCTCTTGCTCATTTGAATTTAATTTATGTTTTAAAATACCAATAAAATTTAAATTTTTATCATTATTAATTGGATAAACAACATAATGAAAATTCGGTCCTAAGAACACAGAAATATTTTCTTCATTTAAATTTTGAAAATTTTCTCTTGATATAGTTCCCCTAATAGCAATCGTATCATTGTAAATTGGTTTTGATTTATTATTTGAAATTAATAATTTCCCCTTAGAAAACACACCGTCTGAAATAATTAAGTAATCACAAGTTATATTATTTTTATCAAATATTAATTTTATTGAATCTTTATCATAATCAATCTGCTCAATACTGTGGTTATATTTAATTATATCTTCGTTTATTTGTTTTTTTAAAAATTTAAGTAGTTTTGATCTTTTCAATGTTGTGTATTTACAATCTTCAGAATTAAATTTTGAAATGTCTAAGTCACAAATTTTTTTTAAATTTTTAATTTCATAAAAATCAATTTTTTTTGGATTAAATTTTTCTTCTTCAGTGAAAGAAGTGAAGCCTATTTTATTTAAAAGCTTTACGCTATTTACCGACAACTGAATTCCATAGCCTTCTTCCATTTCCATTGAATTCCTTTTTTCATAAATCGTAACCTGATAATCCTTATGATCTTTAAATAAATTGGCAATATACAAACCAGAAATTCCACCACCAATTATTGCTATTTTTTTCATTTATGACTTTCTAAAAATTTTACTATCTTTTTTGTAAATGTTGGCAGTGTATAATTTTGAAGCTTTGTTGGATCAATCCAATAATTATTTTTATTTAAATTATATTTATTTTTAAATTCAATTTTAATATTCATACTCATATTAGACATTTTAAAATTCAAAT
>CACJIJ010000020.1 GCA_902593445.1 uncultured Pelagibacteraceae bacterium | reverse complement strand
AAGGAAAAATTAGAGGAAGCAATATTGGTAAAAGCCAATATTTTTTATTTATAAATACTTGAGGTAATACAGAACCATAATCATCTAAAGAATATTCTAGTATCCAGTTTATTGAGAAAAACCCGTCACCTGTTACATACCATGGAAAGACTAGGAAACCCAATCCTCCAATGAGCATCCAACAGATAACGAGTCCTCTCATTAATTCCTAAAATTATCTAGGAATTACAGATACATCGTTATCCCACTTGGATAACAGGCTTGCTCTAGTACTTTTATCTCCATAAACTTTAAAATTGTAATCAATCAAGTTAATTGTAGATAAATCTGGAGCATCAGGATCAGCTTTTGCTTTAGTATTTGATGGTACTTGCAAAGATTTTCCTGAAGTGAAAACCATAGTTTGTATTGCAGGACTTAATGCCCAGTCATAAAACTTCTTAGCTTCCTTCATATTTCTTGCACCAGCTATAATACTCATTGATCCAACTTCATAACCAGTTCCCTCAGCAGGAGATACCGTTACAACAGGTAAACCTTTTTTAGTTTGTTTTACACCATCGTGTTGGAAACAAATACCAATTAAGTTTTCACCTCTTCCAGTCGCTTTAATTGGAGCAGAACCAGATTTTGTGTAAGTATTTATATTTGCATGAAGTTTTTTCATGTAATCCCAACCTTTATCTTCTCCAAAAATTTGAAGAATTGTAGCTAAAGTTGTGTAAGCAGTTCCAGATGAATTAGGATTTGCTACTTGGATTTCACCTTTATAGATAGGTTTAGTTAAGTCCATCCATGATTTTGGAGCTGGAAGACCTTTTTTAGCTAAAAGATCTTTATTGTAGCCAAAACCTAATGCACCAACATAAATCCCTACAGATTTATAGTCAGCATTTTTAGCTTGGTTTTGAGCTGCAGGTAATAAATCGTCAAAATGTTTTGATTTATATTTTTCTGTTAAATTTTCCTGGGCAGCTGTTAAGTGTGGATCACCTGTTCCACCAAACCAAACGTCTCCTTTTGGATTAGACCCTTCTGCTTTAATTTTCGCAAAAGTTTCACCACTACTTGCTCTTGTCATCGCAACTTTTGTGCCTGTTTCTTTTTCATACGCTTGTTCAAGCATTTCACAAACATCGATTTCTACACTGCAATATAAAGTTAATTTTGCAGCAGAAGCTTTGTTTGTAAGACCAAACAATGTAATTGAAAAAAGAAGGACAATAGAAGCTATCTTGATTAGATTTTTCATTATTTCCTCTCTAAGTTTATATTTATTCTAAAAAACTTATTATGAAATAAAGAAAAATGTTACTATTTTATTAATATATTCACTTACAGGTTTAAAATTTATTTATCTTATTAAATGATATATAGTTAATTGATCTTTCTTGAGGGGGAGGGAGAAGATTTGGAAATAGTAACTAAGATAGCACCAATCATATTGGCTTTGATTATGTTAGGCTTAGGCCTAGGATTAAAACTAGAAGATTTTGGCAGAGTATTAAAAACACCAAAAGATTTTATAGTTGGTTTTATTTCTCAATTAATAATTCTTCCAATTGTAGCATATATATTAATTTTAATTTTTAGAGCACCGCCAGAAATAGCAATAGGGGTCATGATCATAGCTGCAGCTCCAGGTGGAGTTACATCTAATATTATGACAAAATTTGCTGATGGAGATGTTGCATTATCAATATCTTTAACAGCTGTAATTAGTTTATTAAGTATAATTACAGTTCCGTTGATAATTTTTACATCTGCGGATTTCCTTGGAATAACAGAAATGTCACAAAATATTTCAATGACAGGAATAGCACTAAAAATGTTTTTAGTTGTAACGGTACCTGTAATTTTAGGAATGATCATCAGAAAAGTTGCTGAAAATTTTATTGCTTCTAAAGTTGGAATTTTTAATAAACTTAACATTGTATTATTTGTAATTTTCTTTTTCGCAGCGTTTTACGAAGAAAGAGAAAATTTAGTTAGCTTTATAATGCAAGCCGGTCTAATTACTTTAATATTAAATGTATCAATGATGATTATTGCGTACTATATCGCAAAAGCTTTTACATCAGGAGTTAAACAAATGAGATGCATTGCCTTAGAATGTGGATTACAAAATGGTACTTTAGCTATTTTCGTTTCTACACAAATATTTGGTACTGATATATTATACGCAATACCAACAGCTGCTTATGCATTAATCATGTATATAACTGGATTTATATTTATTTTTATTTTAAGAAAGTTTAATTAAGTATTGATTATTCTTATTTGATTAAAAACTTTATAAATAAAATTGCTTAAGCTAATCATATTTTTATTCACCATTCCCTTTGTTGTTATAAAAGCACTATCCTTAGCATTGAAAGAGATTAATTTTTTTTCATTTATTTGAAGATATTTTTTATCAATTAAATATTTTAATTTTCTAACAACAGTAGGTCTTGGAATACCGGTTATCTCTGAAATAGACATAGCATTTACACCTCTTACATCAGAACCCATAACTGCTTTATGGTACGAACGCATATTTTTTTTTGGAATAAAATCTTTATTTTTGACCGCATTAATTATTACCACCATGCCAATGGCTAAATATTCTAAATCTTTAAGTTCAGCTCTCCATCTATTCATATACATAAACCAAAATTTATTAAACTGGTACCAACAAAAGGAGAAATTTTCTTTCATTGCTGAAACTATTTCATTAACTGAATAAACTTCAGTTGCTAGTTTTTCTTTTTTTAAAATTTTATTAAATTCATGCAATATTGCTGCAAGCTCTGTCAAAGTGTTGGTTGCTCTTGCTGAGTAGAGCGTACTTCTTACAATAAATATTTTCTTACCTATTCTTTTAATTGTTCCCTCATTTTCTAATTCAAGAACTTTCCTTCTGATGCTTTCTTTTGGAACACCTAGATCTTTTGAAATATCTGAAATATTAATTTTTTTAATTTCGATTGATTTATCCTTATAAAATGTGTCGTAATCAATTTTTACTCCGTTTTGTCTAAAATATATAAGGTCTTGATTAATTAAATATATAATGATTACGAACTTATCTATATCTTTGTAATGATCATATGCTCTGACAAACCAGTTGCTTGTCAAAGTAAAGTAAGAGGGCGCTAGTGCGGCAAAGTTATCTTGAATTACTTTATTAATTAGCTTCTCGTCAATGTGCGCAGATATACTTGGTAATGTGCTCATATTTTTAAAAAAACCCAATATGAACAAAAGAGAAATCGGAGTCAACCCATTTTGGACAACCCTAGTATGTAAAAAATTAACTAATAATGATTAAATTTAAACTTATAAACGAAATATGAGTACAGAAAGCTTACATAGAACATCCGAGATTGTAGAGACCCCCTCTCAATATGTCGTAACCCCAAAAAGGGTTAACGTGGATGTTCTAAAGCAAAGACTTCTAGAAGAAAAGAAGAAGGAAAAAGTTAAACGAACAATAATTTTATCATCAGTTATCGTTTCTTTGGGTGCTCTAACGATGTTAACTTATTAAGGTTTCCAAATCTTTCTTTATTATTTTCGGTATAGAAATTTCTTTTTTTGAGTTATTTTTATACCGGGCATATTTATTTTGTCCTGGATACATTATTTCCTTAACACCTTTTATCTTAGGAAGTTTTTTTATTGTTTTAATATTATCTTTTATTCGTTGGTTATAATTTTTTTGAAATAAATTTGCTTTAAAAGTAATAAATAAATGTCCAATATTTTGAGGACCTGAAAAATCATCAAATGGATCTTTAACTCTTCCTGCATGATTTCCTCCAGTTAAAACTCCACTTAATATATCTACCATCCAAGCAAGTCCTGAACCTCTAAAACCTGCAATTGGCAATTGTACTCCTGCCAATGCTTTTTTTGCATCTGTAGTTGGTTTACCAAATTTATCTAAAGCAACTCCCGGAGGAATTAATTGATTATTTCTTGCAGCAACTCTAATTTTACCTCTATTAATCACTGAAATTGATGTATCTAAAATAAAAGGAATTTTAGAACCAGTAGGGGATCCAAAACAAATTGGATTTGTTCCAAATAAAGATTTTAAAGCACCATGTGGAGCAACTGCTGGCGGAGCATTTGTATAGATCATTGTAATTAAATTTTTCTTTACCGCTTGTTCTGCGTAATAACCAGATAAACCATAGTGGCCACTATTTTTAACCGCTACCATTCCTATACCAGTTTTTTGTGCATGCTTAATTGCAGTTTTAATACCCAGATCAGCTGCTACAAAACCAATACTATTTTTTGCATCTATATGCGAAATAGATGAAGATATTTTTTTAATTTTAATTTTTGGTTTTGGATTAATCACTTTTTTGGAAATTCGATCACAGTACATTTTAAGTCTTGATAAACCATGCCCATATGCCCCTACTAATTCAGCGTTGATTAATGCATTGGCAGAAATCGAAGCATGATCTTTACTTAGACCAAATTTTTGAAAAATCTTAATGATTTGTTTTTTAAGTAGAGGTGTTTTCACTTATTTGAATATTTTTATATCTTTATTAAAAAAATTTTTAATATCATTAATTAATAAATTTGGAACCTCTAAAGCTGCAAAATGACCGCCTTTAGGGAATTTTTTCCATCTTTTAATATTAAAAATTCTGTTCACATAAGATTTTGGTGGCCATTCAAGCATTTCTTTTGGAAATTCTGCTATTGCAGTAGGAACTTTTATTTTTTTGAAATTTTTTGGAAAAGATCGACCACCTTCTTTTCTTCTTCCAAAATATATCCAAGCAGCAGTATTAAAACTATTAGTAATTATATAGATCATTATATTTGAAATTAATTCGTCTTTTGAAAATGTTTTTTCTATTTTGCCTTTGTTAAGGTCAGACCAACCGTGAAATTTTTCTAAAATCCATGCTGCAGTTCCTACTGGACTGTCTATCATTGCATAAGATAAACTTTGTGGTTTTGTAGCTTGTTGCGTCCTGTATCCTTCCTGCATTATTTGATCAAAATTAAATTTTTTCTCCCATTTTTTTTCATTAATATTTTTTGGTCCTTTCGGATGTCTAATCGGCAAGCAATTAATATGAATTCCTTTACAATATTTTGCACTATCAAGACCAATCCAAGCTGCAATAGTTGCTCCCCAATCTCCACCTTGTACAATATAATTTTTATGACCTAGATTTTTCACCATAAATTTATTTAGTATTTTGCCAATCTTTCTAGGACCTAAAGCTTTTTTAATTGGTGTTGAAAAACCAAATCCAGGCAATGAGGGTACAATTACATCAAAACCATCTTCAATTTTACCCCCATAATTTTCAGGATGAGCGAGCCTTGGAATGATATCAAAAAATTCAATTACACTTCCTGGCCATCCATGTAAAAGTAATAGCGGTCTTGATTTAGGGTTTTTACTTTTTTCTCTTATAAAGTGTAAATTTATGCCATCAACATTAGTCTTATAGTTTTTAAATGAATTAATTTTGTTTTCAAATTTCTTCCAATTATATTTTGAAACCCAATACTTAGATATTTTTTTTAGATAATTATAATTAGTTCCATACTCCCATCCATTTACATTTTGCATCATCTTCCATGGATAGGATCTTACTTTTTTATATATATTGTTAAGTGTACTTTTAGGTACACTTATCTTGTAAGGTTTGATCATCAATTAATTATGACTTATCCAGATTGTTTTTGTTTGAAGAAATGAATTTAAAGCTTCAGTCCCTTGATCTCTACTTAGTGAACCAGATTGTTTATATCCACCAAAAGGAGTTTTGATGTCTCCTTCAGAAAAAGTATTCACTGACACCGTTCCACATGGCAAACTTTTAGCTAAATGAAATGCTCTATTTATGTCTTGAGTAAACACACTAGCATGTAATCCATATTTAGAATTACTTGCAATTTTTAAAGCTTCTTCATCATTTTTAACCGTTAAAACACCAAGCACTGGTCCAAATATTTCTTCCTGAGCAATGGTCATATTTTCTTTTAATCCATCAAATAGAGTTGGTTTTGCATAAAAACCTTTTTGCTTATTATCTGAAACTCCTCCAGATAAAAGTTTTGCCCCTTCATCGATTCCTTTTTGGATATATCCATCAACAGTTTGCAAATGTCCTTTTGAAATCATAGATCCCATATTCGATTTTAGATCTAATGGATCTCCCACTTTTAATTTTTTAACTTTTTTAAAAATTTTATCTAAAAATTCATCTTTTACTTTTTTATGAACTATCTGTCTCATATTTGCTGAACAGTTCTGTCCACCGTTCCAAAATGCAGAATTCATAGCATTATCAATCAAATCGTCAGTGATTTTAGCATCCTCTAAAACTATAAATGGACTTTTTCCTCCCATCTCTAATGCAACAGGTTTTAAATTACTTTCACTTGCGTATTTTAAAAAATAACCACCTACTTCAGTTGAACCTGTAAACGAAACTGCATCTACATCTTTGTGTCGACCTAAAGCTTCACCAACATCACCATAACCTGGAAGTACATTTAAAACTCCATCTGGTATGCCAGCTTCTTTTCCAATTTGAGCAACTCTTATTGCAGTAAGAGGCGTGTCTTCTGCTGGTTTAATTATTACCGAACAGCCTGCTGCAAGAGCTGGTGCCATTTTCCATACCGCCATCATTAACGGAAAGTTCCAAGGAACAATTCCAGCAACAACTCCAATTGGTTCTTTAACAATTAAACTAGTAATGGAAGGTTCTGTTGGACCAACTTTTCCAAATACTTTATCAATTAATTCTCCATACCACTGAAAGTGCATTGGGGCATCGTTTGCAACTTCATTAATACAATCCGTGATAAGTTTACCTGTATCAACACTTTCTAAAACTGAATTTTCATCACCATGTTTTCTAAGTAATTCAGCAAATTTTAATAAAACTTCTTTTCTATGTTCAGGTGAGCTTTTAGACCAAACTCCACTATTAAAAGCTTTTCTTGAAACTTTAACTGCTAAGTTAACATCTTTGTGATTACATTTTGCCACAGCACATAGTTTCTTACCAGTTGCTGGATTGATTGTTTCAAATTTATTGCCATCAATAGCATTAACATATTTCCCATTAATAAATGCTCTTCCTTCAAATTTAAGTCTACTGGCTATTAATTTATATTTGTTACCTGAACTCATAAATTTCTTTCTATAAATTGTAATTTATTTTATTTTTTATAAATTTAATCTAAGACACCTTGAGACTAAAATAAATAGATTAACTATTAAATTATTAATACAACTTTTAATTGCAATCCCATTTTGATTAGAGAAGTTTTTTTTTGTGTATACTTCCGTTGGAAACTTAATTAGGCTTAAATTAATTTAAATTGATACTTTAAACTAACTAAGAGGAGAGAAGTAAAATGTTTATTAAAACAATTAGCAAAACACTTATCAAA
Source organism: uncultured Pelagibacteraceae bacterium (assembly GCA_902593445.1). Taxonomy (GTDB): domain Bacteria; phylum Pseudomonadota; class Alphaproteobacteria; order Pelagibacterales; family Pelagibacteraceae; genus Pelagibacter. The sequence continues at coordinate 21,029 of CACJIJ010000020.1, read as the reverse complement.
GTGGTTGCGATTATTTTCTTTGCACAAGCTGCTTATGCAGAAATAACTCTTAAGCTTGGAACTACTGGTAGATTGGGTATGCCAATTGGTGACGCAATAGATCAGGCGCTTATACCAGCTATGGAGAAAGCATCTGGAGGTAAAATGAAAATTGAACCTCATTATCAAAGAAGCTTATGCGCAGAGCAAAAATGTGGAGAACAAGCTAACCAAGGACTTATCGCTTTGTGGACTAGTTCTACTGCAAACTATGGTAACTTTGGGCCAGAATTAGCAATTTTCGATTTGCCTTTTATTTTCAAATCACTAGAGGATGCTAAAAGAATATCAGATGAATGGTTAGCTGAAAGACAGTGTAAACTAGCTCTTGAAAATGCTGGTCACATTTGTCTTTCTGTATATTCAAGTGGAGGATTTAGACAGCTTGGAAATGCAACTAAACCTGTTCATGAACCAGATGATATGAAAGGACTTAAATGGAGAACTACTAAAAGTCCAGTTGAGTTCATGCTAGTTAAAAATTGGGGAGCAACACCAACACCTTATGACTGGAGTCAATTATATCAAGGTCTTCAATCAGGTGTAGTTGAAGGTCAATATGTTGCTAGTCCATGGCAGCATGTAGCAAAACTTCATGAAGTTGCAAAGTATTTTACTGAGATAGGAGGAATGTGGTCTGGGAATATTTTAGCGATGGATGCTAAACAGTATAATGCTTTGTCTGACCAACAAAGAAAATGGTTACACGAAGCAGCTGATGCCTATGGAGAGAAAGTAAACGAGTTAGATAACGCTTGGATTAAAAATGGTGAAGATGCAATTAAAGCATCTGCTAAAGAGTGGTATGTACCAACAGAAGCGGAAATGACTAAGTGGAGAGCAGGTGCAATAGGTGCTTGGTTAGACGCTAAGGGTACTTTTGAACCAGAAGTAGCTAAAAGAGTACTTCTAGAACAAGGTATGGATGGATTTGTAGCTCAGTTAGAAGCAGCTGGCGCACTATAATTCGTTCAACAAAAATTGTGTAAAGACCACTTAATTCTATAGAATTAAGTGGTCTTTGCCTAAAATAAATCATAACTTATAAGTATTCATGGAAAGTATTATTTTACTTGTAGTGCTCCTTTTTCTAATTTTATTAGGAGCTCCAATTGGTTTTATATTAATACTGATTCCATTTGTTTATATTCTTCTCACAGATGCTGTACCTCTTGTTTTAATTCCTAGTCAAATGTTTACGGCTATTGACTCAGTTCCATTAACTGCAATTGCATTCTTTATGTTGACAGGTGAGTTAATGACAAGTGCAACGATTACAGACCGTTTAGTTGCTTTGAGTCGGGCGTTGATTGGGCGTATACGAGGAGGATTGGCTCAAGTTAATGTTCTTGTGAGTATGTTTTTTGCAGGAATGAATGGTTCTGTTGTAGCAGATACTGCAACAGTCGGAGCATTAGTTTTACCAGCAATGAAGAAAGCAGGTTATCCGGCTGCATTTTCAGCTGCTGTTACAGGTGTAAGTTCCACTATCGGAGGGATTATTCCACCTAGCATCATGATGATTGTTCTTGCTAATGCAACTGAGATTTCGATTGCAGCATTATTTGCAGCTGGAATTATTCCAGGAATTTTGATTGGTGTTGTGATAATGGTTATCAACCATTACTTTGCAGTTAAATATAACTTCGAGCGTAGCGATGAACCATTCTCAGTACGTCGAGCTGGTAAAGAATTATATCGTTCTTCATTTGCTCTTTTAATACCCTTAGTTTTAGTGGGTTCAGTAATGGGAGGTATCGCATCAGTTGTTGAGGCAGGAGCCATCACTGCTTTGGTTGCATTGTTTACAGGTGTATTTGTTTATCGAACTATCAAATGGAAAGATTGTACAGGAGCTTTTCGTCGAGCATTCCGTAATTCAGCAATGGTTTTTATTATCATAGCTGCATCAGGACCTTTCAGTTGGTTACTTACTTCTCTTGGTGCAATAGGTGATCTTGAAACCTGGCTTTTAGGCTTAGCGGATTCTCCTATATTATTTATTTTAGCTTTGATATTATTCATCTTTCTTCTTGGAACGGTAATGGACTCAGCAGTAAACATTATCATTGTTGGCCCAGTTCTAGTGAATGTTATGTCTCAAGCTGGCTTTCCTGAGGTACAAGCAGCCATGGTTGTTATAGTTGGTTTCTTAATAGGATCAGTAACGCCACCAGTTGGTGTAGCCTACTTTACCTCTGCAACTATAGCACAAGTCCGTCTTGAAAAGGTTGCTATTGCGTTAATTCCTTATCTTGTTGGTCTTTTTTTACTTTTATTTTTTATTCTTATTGTACCAGAACTAACAATGTTTCTTCCAAACTTATTGAGTAATTAATGATAAAATTTTTAAATAGTATTGATCGTTTTATTCATCGTACGTTGGAAGCTATGTGTTCACTATTGTTGGCTGCTATGGTTGGTTTTACTCTTTACAATGTTACAATGCGATATGTTTTTAACAACCCTCCTGTTTGGGGAGATTTGCTAACAGTATTAAGTAATATTTGGTTGATGTTTATAGCACTTTCTTTAACAGCAAGAGATAATGAACATGTAGCATTAAATTTAATTTATGAAAAATTACCAGAGAGAGTTTCGTTATACATACGCCAGTTCTGGAAAATAATGATTATGATAATTGGTATAGTCTTAATAATTTATGGAATTGAACTTGTAGAGGGTATGCGAGGGAAGTATTGGGAAATGTGGTATTTAGAATTTAGTATGCAAGGTATTGAGTTCAAACCGAATTATATGCCCAAAAAATATGCAGTAGCTATCCTGCCTTTAGCTGGATTTTTGACAACCATTGGTGCCGCAATTGGTTTTATAAAAAAGGTCTAATTAATAAAAAAGTGTTTGCTTAACCTTTACCTCTCCAAGGAATAGTCTTATCTATTATTTTTCTTAAAGATATATCAAATAAAAGACCCAGCAGACCCATTATGAAAATTGTTATCCAAATAACTTCATATTGAAAGTATTTTTTTGCAACATTTTCAACAAAACCAATACCAGTTGTACCTGCTAGAAACTCTGCAGCAACAAGTGTTCCCCAGCACATACCAACAGCAACTCTAATTCCTGTAAGAATTTCAGGAAGTGAATTAGGGAAAATCACATATCTTAAAATTTGTTTTTTAGTAGCTCCTAACGAATGTGCAGCATGTATTTTTGAAAGCTGTGTTCCTGATGCACCAGCTCTTGCAGAAATAATCATAATTGAAAGTGAGACCATGAATAATAAAAATATTTTACCCGTATTATCTATTCCAAGAACTGAAATAATCAATGGCGCCCAAGCTAATGGTGGAACAGGTCTGTATAATTCGATTAAAGGATCAAAGAAACCTTTAGCAAATCGATTTAGACCCATAAACAATCCTAATGGCACCCCAATAAGAATTCCAAAAACTAAACCTAAAAATACCCTTAAGAATGAGTCCCATATATGTCCATATGGAACAGGTACTTTAAATAATTTAAAGTCACCCGTAACAACTTTTAAAACATTGCTTTTAAAGTTTTCTTTTACAATTCCATCTTTTGAATGTACGGGATATTCACCAGGCAAAACATCTGCTATCCAATCAGGTAAAATAAATCCGATCATTTTACTTAAATCAACCATCTCAATCCATAAAAGAGGAATATTTTTGTATCCAACACTTGGTTTAGACATCAATACAAACTTATTAAATGTATCTGATGGTTTGGGTAACCATCTGCCTGAACCTTGTTCAGAACATGTTGGTCCACTTGCTACAATTGTTCCTGCTGGAAATAAAAGAATATCAATTAATCTTAATCCACCTTGCTCTTTATTTTGTAATTCATCAAACTCTATTATTGCTGCTTGCATTTCATTCAATGCATTAGGAGGATAGATGCTTGCAAACTCTATTCTTCTTGCAATTTTAACAATATTTTTTGCATAGTCAGAAGCTATTTCTTCACTATCATCTAATCCTTTTCTGTAAGCTTTAATATCATCTTTAAGTTGTTTGATTGCACTTTTGAACTGTGGGTTATGGTTTTTTAATTTAAAAAATTTGTCGTCAATTTTTTTTAGTTCTGCTGCAGCTGCATGAAATTTTAAACCTTTATCAGTTTGAGGTGCAGTCGGTATTTCAATGGTATTTTCAATTGTACCGGTTCCAGAGTTTATAGTTGTAATTCCCCAGCCACCTTGTTCATCAATAAGTTTCTGTCTTTCAGTTTTTTCAGCATCTGTCTCAAATGGATAATCTTTCTTTTGGAAATTGGAACTTAGAAGTTTTATTTCTTCTGTCATTTCCTTAAGTTTAATTTTGGTATCCATTTCCATTAGTTCTTCACTTGTTAAAAATGGAATTAATTTAGAAGTTCTATCAATGTAACTTACAAGGATTGTTTTTTGTTGATCATTTAGATCAGGTGATGCTTTTATTTCATTTGCAATTTTTACAAGATTTTTATTTTCAATTTTAATAATCGATGTGCTTTTGAATTCTCTTTCTTCAATAGGGAACTGATATTTTAAACCTAATAATGACTCATTAATTTTTGCAACCTGGCATAATTCATTTGCTGATTTTGGATAAAAACCTTTTGCTATATCCCATGAATAATAAAGCCATAGCATCAGGATTGCACTACTACCGACAATTACCCAGTGTGTTCCACCTTTAGCTCTTTCCGGATTACCAAAGACAGCATCAACTTTTTCAGTTCTAATTAATCTTCTTCCATAAAGAATACATCCAATTACAGCTACAAATATTAAGATGGTTACAAATTGGGTTAACATTTAATTTTCTTTCCCCATTATTTCTTCTTCCATATTCCAAATCATGGATAAAATTTCTTCTCGTGTGGATGAAAATTCTTTATTTTTTTTAATTTCTCTTAAGTCTTGTGTGAGACCCATTTCTGCAAATGGAAGGTTGTACTCTTTATGTATACGTCCTGGTCTTGGCGCCATTACATATAATCTTTCTCCAAGCAACAATGCTTCTTCAACAGAGTGTGTTATTAAGATGATTGTTTTTCCAGTTTCTTTCCAAATTTTTAAAACTAATGACTGCATTTTTTCTCTAGTTAATGCATCTAATGCACCCAAAGGCTCATCCATTAAAATTAAATCAGGATCATTTATTAAACATCTTGCAAGTGCAACTCTTTGCTGCATACCTCCAGATAATTGATAGGTAGGTGTATTACCAAAACCTTTAAGTCCAACTATATCTAACCATTCGTCAACTTTCTTAGCTGTAACTTCAGGATCTTCTTTTTTCATCCTAAGTCCAAAATTTACATTTTCAGCTACTGTTAACCATTCAAACAATGCTCCTTGTTGAAAAACCATTCCTCTTTCAACACCTGGACCGTCTATTTCATTATTGTTAAGAGTAATTTTTCCTGATGTAGGTCTTAAAAATCCAGCAGTTATATTAAGTAAAGTAGTTTTACCACAGCCAGAGGGACCAAGAACTGTAAGCAATTCTCCTTTTTTTAGAGTAAAGCTTACATCTTTTAAAGCGTGAACTGTTTCTCCTTTGGGAGTTTTAAAAATCATATTTAGATTTTGAGAAACTAGATCGCTCATAACTTTCTTATATTAGAATTTTATAAAAAAAATAGGCACCAATTATAAATCGGTGCCTATTAAAAGTTTTAAACCCTTAAAATTATAAAGGTAAGAAACTTGTATCCACAGATCCTCCTGGAGTTCCCATACCTTTTAGGAAACCATCAAGATTACCACTTTCCATAGATGCTTTAGTTTCTTCTGGTGTTAAGAATTTGAAACCACTTAAAGTCTCTTTCATATCTGCAACTTTCATTTCTGAAGCTTTCGCCATAGCGTTCATATCAGCCTTACCAGCTTTATATCTAGCATTAGCTTCATGAGTTACTTCGATGAAAGTTCTTAACATACCTGGGTTTTCTTTCATGAATTTATCTGTAACAGAAGTGATATCTATACCTAAGATACCAGCTGCTCTAGCTTCATCTACAGTTAAAAGTCTTGATCCAACTGCAGTTGCTGCTTTGATAGAATTACCACCAAATAAACATGCCATAACAACATCACCACTAACTAATGCAGCAGCACCTTCTTCTGGGTCCATTTGAATAATGTCCATTTTACCTCTATCAGCACCAACAACTTTCATACTTTCATCAAAAACGTATTCAGCCATTGTTCCTAAAGGTACAGCAACTTTTTTACCTTCTAGTTCAGTAGCGTTTGCTTTTGTAATTCCAGAAGCGTTAGATGTAACACATGTAGTTCCACCCATTCCGTATTCCATAGCAATATCAACTAACTTGATAGGTGCATTTGATTTTACCGCATTAATAAAAGGTACTAATCCTTGTGAGTAAGAAATATCAATATCTCCTGCTAACATCGCATCAGTCATAGCTCCACCATTAGTGAAGTTTGTCCATTTTACTGGAACACCAAGAGCTTTAGCAAAATTCTTTTTCTGCATGTCTTCTAAATTTGGGCTTGGCCATTCTAGAAAATATGCAACTCTAACTTCATTTGCAGCTGAATTTGCAACTGAAATTGATAGGTTAAGTGCAAAAATAGATCCTAGAATAAAACTTAGTATTTTTTTCATTTATTCCCCTATGTTTAATTAATTAAATTCTGGACATTTAAATTCAAATTGATCCCGAAGTAAAACAAAAAAAGAACCTTATACAATCACTGGTTGTGTCAATAATGTGATAGTTAATCTATTTATTTTAGTCTAAAGAGGCCTTACAGTTAAAATATAAAAACAAATTAAAACATATTTATAGAAAGAAATTTATGAGCTCAGAGAACAGAACTTCAGTTCCAAATTCATTAAATGAACATTGGATGCCGTTTACATCCAATAAGGATTTTAAAGCCAACCCAAGATTAATAACTGAAGCAAAAGGAGTTTATTTAAAAACTCATCACGGCAAAACACAAATTGATGCAAGCTCAGGATTATTTTGCAATCCATTGGGACATGGTAGAAGAGAAATTACAGAAGCAGTTACTAAACAATTAGAAACTCTAGATTATGCACAACCTTTTCAACAAGGTTTTGGTGGTTCATTTGAATTAGCTACAAGAATTTCTAAACACACACCAGGTGATTTAAACAAAATGTTTTTTACAATTTGTGGTTCAACAGCTGTTGAAACTGCAATTAAAATTGCTGTCGCATATCACCGAGCAAAAGGAAATGCACATAGGTTTAGATTTGTTGGTAGAGAAAGAGCATACCATGGAATGAATATAGGATGTGTTTCCGTTGGTGGAATGATAAATAATGTAAAAACATTTGCTAGTATTTTAATGCCAGGTGTACAACACATGAGACACACGCATTTACCTGAGCATAAATTTGTTAGTGGTCAACCTGAAACTGGAGTAGATTTAGCAGAAGATCTGGAAAGAATTGCAAGTAACTTTGGATCAGAAAATATTGCAGCTTGTATTGTTGAGCCAATAGCAGGATCTACTGGAACATTAGTTCCACCAAAAGGATATTTACAAAGATTAAGAGAAATTTGTGATAAACATGGAATACTTTTAATCTTTGATGAAGTGATTACAGGATGGGGTAGAACTGGCTCTTCTTTTGCAGGTCATGAATTTGGTGTCACCCCGGATATAATGACAATGGCAAAAGCAACAACTAATGGTGTTGTACCTATGGGTGTTGTTGCATGTAAAGATGAAATCTACGACGCAGTAATGGATGCATCACCAATGGGATCAGTTGAATTATTTCATGGGTACACATATTCTGGAATTCCAGTAGCAGTAGCAGCAGCGCTTGCAGTTCAAGATATTTTTGAAAAAGACGATATCTTTAATAGAGCTAAAAACTTAGCTCCTTATTTCCAAAAAGGTTTATTTTCCCTTCAGGATTTGGAATCTGTTGAGAATATAAGAGGCTATGGAATGATGGGTGGTATTGATATGAAAATGAATACAAAACCAGGTAAAGCAGGTCTTGAATGTTTTAAAGCATGTTATGAAGCAGGTGTAAATTTCAAAGCAACTGGTGACTGTTTAATAATAGCTCCACAATTTATTTGTGAAGAAAAGCATATCGATGAGATTATTGATAAATTAAGAACCGGTATTACTAATTATCAAAAAAATCAAAAAAATTAATTAGTAAAAAATAAATTAAAGAAAGTGCTTGTGAAAATAGGCGTACCTAAAGAGATAAAACCTCAGGAAAATAGAATAGGATTAACACCTGAAAGTGTCAAAACTTTAGTTTCAGAAGGCCATGAAGTTATTGTAGAAAACAATGGAGGATTTGAAGCGGGATTTGAAAATGATCAGTATACCAATGTTGGAGCCAAGATAGCAAATAGTGCTGCTGATATTTTTAACGATGCAGACATAATAGTTAAAGTTAAAGAACCTCAAAAAAATGAAGTTGATATGATTAGAGAAAATCAAATTGTTTACACATACCTTCATTTAGCAGCAGCAAAAGAATTAACTGAAGGATTGATTAAATCAAAGAGTGTAAATATTGCTTATGAAACAGTTACAGATGATAATGGCAGGTTACCATTACTTGCTCCAATGAGTGCAGTTGCAGGAAGAATGTCAGTTCAAGCTGGAGCTCATTGCTTAGAAAAAAATCAATGTGGAAGAGGACTTTTATTAGGGGGAGCCCCTGGTGTTAAGGGAGGAACAGTTGTAATTTTAGGAGGTGGTGTTGTAGGTGAAAATGCTGCAGTGATAGCAACCGGTATGCAAGCAAAAGTTCATATTGTTGATAAATCTGAAGCTAGATTAAATCAACTTGTTGATATATTTGGAGATAAAATTATCCCAGAACAAAGTGATAAAACAGATTTAGATAAATTAGTTGCTGAGGCAGATCTATTAGTTGGTGGAGTGTTAATTCCAGGTGCTGAAGCACCAAAATTAATTACCAAAGAAATGATTAAAACTATGAAAAGAGGTTCTGTTATAGTTGATGTTGCTATCGATCAAGGTGGATGTGTTGAAACAAGTAGACCGACTACACATGGTGACCCAACTTATATAGTTGATGACGTGGTTCATTATTGTGTAGCAAATATGCCAGGTGGTGTACCAAGAACTTCCACACTAGCACTTAATAATGCTACATTACCTTTTTTAGTTAAGCTTGCTAACAAAGGTTATCAAAAAGCACTGAGCGAAGATAAAAATTTTTTAGCAGGTTTAAATATTTACAAAGGTCAAGTTACCTATAAAGCAGTAGCAGATGTTTTTGGATACGATTATGTAAATCCTATAGAAATATTTTAAATTTATTTTTTTTGTTTGTTAGTTTATATTGCTTTTTTTCCCACTGAAGAGAACTTTTAAGTATATTTTTTAAACTATTATTTTTTGCAGACCATTTAAAACATGTATTAAATTTTTTTGTATTTGAAATTGAGCTTGCAATATCATTTAATCTTCTTTTACCATAAATTATTGGAATTTTATTAGCTATTAAATTATTTATATTACTTAAGACCTCTTTTACTGAATAACCCACGCCATATCCACAGTTAAAGATATTTGATTTGTTTTTATTAATTAAATATTTTGTACACAAATAATGAATTTCAGCAAGATCGGTAACGTGTATAAAATCTCTTATAGGAGTTCCATCTTTAGTATCATAATTATTACCATTAATTTTAAATTTCTTACGTTTACCAATAGCTACTTCACAAATTACTTTAATTAAATTAGTTGATGATTTTGATATTAAACCAGTTCTTAATTTTTTATCAGCACCAGCAACATTGAAATATCTAAGAATAATATATTTAAATTTTTTTAATTTTGAATTTTTAATAAGAAAATTTTCAATTTTAAGTTTTGATTTTGCATATGGATTAATTGGTTTTAATTTACTATTTTCTGAAACTTTTTTATTCGTAGAATTTCCATATACAGACGCTGTTGAAGAAAAGATAACTTTATTTAAATTATTTTCAAAACAAGTATTTAAAAAAATTTTTCCCTTCTCGTAATTTATAAAATTATATTTTTCTGGATTTTTTATAGATTCATCAACTCTTATTACACCTGCAAAATGCATTACCACATCAAAGCTGTTTTTTTTAATAATTTCAGCTACTTTTTTTGTATTTGCGATATCACAATTATAAAATTTTACCTTTTTAGGTATTAACTTTTTGTGTCCTGTTGATAAATTATCTATAATAGTTACTTTTAAACCTCTATCCAAAAGATAATTAGCTACATGGCTTCCAATATAACCAGCGCCTCCTGTTAAAAGAATATTTTTCATTTTGTTTACAAATATTAAATGTTTCTTATTATCATTATAATTTATGAATAACAAAACTTTACCAACTACAGCAAAAGTAGTTGTAATTGGAGGTGGTGTTGCCGGTACATCATGTGCTTACCATTTAGCAAAATTTGGTTGGAAAGATATTGTTTTATTAGAAAGAGATCAGTTAACTAGTGGCACAACATGGCACGCAGCAGGGTTAATGGGACAATTAGGTGCCAGCTCAACAATTACAAAATTAAGAAAATATTCCTTAGATCTTTATAAAGAATTAGAAAAAAAAACAGGTTTGTCAACTGGTCTTAAACAAAACGGAGCAATTACAGTTGCTTCATCTAAAGAAAGGATGCAGGAATTATTAAGACAGGCCACTACGGCACAATTATCTAATGTTGAAGTAGAAGTTTTAAACAAAGAAAGAATAAAAGAACTTTATCCAGTAGTAAAAAACGATGATTTGGTTGGTGGTGTTTACATGCCAAAAGACGGTCAGGCTGACCCAGTAGGCGTTACAAACGTATTAGCTAAGGCAGCAAAAATTTTAGGTGTTCAGATATTTGAGAAAACGCCAGTAAAAAAAATATTAGTGAAAAACAAAAAAATATGGGGTGTTGAAACCACTCAAGGAAAAATTAATTGCGAATACTTGGTATTAGCTTCAGGCATGTGGTCAAGACAAATAGGGGAAGATATTGGTGTTAGTGTTCCATTATATCCTAATGAGCATTTTTATGTGATTACAGAACCAATAAAAGATCTTCCTAAAGATTTACCTGTTTTAAGAGATTATAATTCTTGTCTTTATTTAAAAGAAGATGCTGGGAAAATATTAGTGGGAATTTTTGAACCTAATGCAAAACCTGCATTCAAAGATAGTGGAAGGGTTCCTGACGATTTTTCATTTGGAGAATTTCCTGATGATTTTGATCACTTCGAACCTTACCTAGAAAAATCTTTTCAAAGACTTCCAATGTTAGAAAATGCAGGTATAAGAAAATTTTTTTCAGGCCCTGAATCTTTTACACCTGACACACAGTATTTACTTGGAGAAACACCAGAAATAAAAAATCTTTATACATGTTGTGGTTTCAATAGTATTGGAATAGCAAGTTCTGGAGGAGCAGGTCGAGTAACAGCAGAATGGATGGTGAATGGTCATATAAATGAGGATTTATTTTCTTTAGATATAAAAAGGTTTCAAAAGTTTCATTCATCTAAAAAATTTATTACGGAGAGGGTTACTGAAACTTTAGGAGATTTATATGCCATGCACTGGCCATATAAGCAACACTCCACTTCAAGAAATGAAAAATTATTGCCTTATCATGAAGAATTAAAAAAGGTAGGGGCTTGTTTTGGGGTTGCAGGAGGTTTTGAAAGACCTATGTGGTATTCTTTAAATGAAAAAAACCCAAAATATGAATACAGTTTTAATTATCAAAATTGGTATCCATCAGTAAAACACGAAACTACAAATGCTAGACAAAATGTTGGTCTCTTTGATTTTTCTACGTTTTCTAAATTTGATTTAAAAGGAGATAGAACACACAGCGAATTACAAAAAATCTGCACAGCAAATATTAAAAATGAAATTGGAAAATCAACTTATACACATATGTTAAATAAGGATGGAGGAATAGAAACGGATTTAACAGTTGTTTGTTTAGACAAAAACTATTTTAGAATAATAAGTTCTGCAGCCACAAGGGAAAGAGACAAATATCATATTTTAAAATATTTATCTGCTGGTGTAGAATTTTTAGATGTAACAGAAAATATTTGTTGTCTTGGTTTATTTGGTCCTAAAAGTCGAGAAATGATAAAAAAACTCAGTGAAAATGATTTTACATCAGAAAATTTTAAATTTGGTACAGGTAAAAATGTAACTATAAATGATATTAAAGTTTGGGCACAAAGGATATCTTACGTAGGTGAACTTGGTTATGAATTGTATACAAATAAAGATGATGCATTAAATTTATATAAAATTTTAATAAAGGAGGGTAAAAATTTTAATTTGTCTCATTGTGGAATGCACGCAATGGATACAATGAGGATGGAAAGTGGTTTTTTACATTGGGGCCATGATATTTCACCGGAAGAAAATCAATACCAAGCTGGTTTAAATTTTTCAATTAGTTATAAAAAAAATGTTAACTTTATTGGTAAAGACGCCTTGTTAAAAATAAAAGATAGACCATTAGATAAAAAATTAATGATGTTTACTCTTAAAGATAGCAAACCTGGAGAACCATTGTTATTACATGAGGAACCTATTTATCTTGAAGATAAAATTATTGGAAGAACTACCTCAGGAAATTATTCATTTTGTTTTAATAAAAATTTATCCTTTGGATATGTAAATTTGGGAAATACAATAGAAACATTGAAAGATAAAAATTTGTTTATAGAGGTTGAAAAGATTAAATACCCCGTAGAAATTCTTTCAAAACCACTCAATACAAAAGATTTTAGAAAAATTTAGGATTTCTTAATTTTATTGTATTTAAAATGATTAGCTGATTAAATAAGTTGTGAAAAAAAACGACCAAGATATAACTTTATCTAATTCCGATAATACTTCTAGTAAAGATTTTGAAACAGATAAAATAAAAACAACTAACGTCAATATTTTGCTAAATAGAGTTAGGCTAGATAAAAAAAGAACATTAAAAAAAAGAATTATTCTTGTATTAATTTTAGCTACTATGGTTAGTTCTTTAGCTATTTTTTTTATTATTTAGTTAAGAATAAGAATTAAAAAGTTTATTGAAACAATAAAGATTTATATTATAAATCATTAATCGATTAAGGCGGGGTAGCTCAGTTGGTTAGAGCGCGGGACTCATAAGCCCGAGGTCAGTGGTTCGATCCCACTTCCCGCTACCAAATTTATGAGAAATTTATTTAGAATAATAAGATTAATCCCAATTTATTTTTTTATTAATTTAAGAAGATTTATATCTGAAAAAAAAATATTAAACGTTCGAAATAACGATCTTTTAAATAATGGATTTGTGAAATTTAAAAGTGAAAATGGAAAAAAAATCAAAGAGTTTTTATATGAAATAATTGAAGATCCTGAAACAGCTGAATTTTCAAATTTAGGAAAATTTAAAATTTTAAATAGAAATAGTTTTGGTGTAAAAACTATCGCTATTGATGCATCCTCTAAATTTTTGCATCAATATGTTTTTGTGAATGAAATTTTAGATAAATTAAAAAATTACTATGGTAAAGAATTTTATCTAAGAAATAATCCAACAATTCAATTCAATTATGATGGTGAAGTAAATGATACTCAATTTTTTCATTTAGATTATTGTGCAAAACAAACAAGCGTAATGATTAATTTAAATGAAATTAATAGTGAATCGACACATATGGAATATATAGAGAAGACAAATAAAAAATACCGATTTGTAATACCTGATAGAGAAGAAAAAAAAGTAATCGACAAAATAGAAAAAATTTCAAAGAAATATATTGTAGCTAAAACCACAGGAAACATTGGTGATATAAGTATATTTGATGCAGGCACAGGTTTTCATCGTCAAGTTGCTGGTGGAAAAAGAGTAATGTTGCATTTAAATTTTACTGAAAATTTAGCTCATACAGGTTGGAAAAAAAATTGGAATCCAAAAGATACTGATTATTGGTTTTCTGAAAACAGTGAGATTTTGAATAATAATTTATTTAAAATGATTACAAAAAAATTTAAACCATCACTAATGACACCAAAGATATATTACAAAATAAAAATCTAATTAATGACCAGGAAACTCTATTAGATTTTCAACTTTGTAATTATTTTTTATTAAATTATCTGATCCACCTAAATCAAAGAGGTTTATTACAAATATAAAAGCTGTAACTTTTCCTTTTGAAATTTCTATTAATTTTGCTGCAGCCTCTGCTGTTCCTCCTGTAGCAATGAGATCATCAATAATTAATACAGAGTCTTTCTCATTTATAGAATCTTTATGTACCTCTATAGTTGCTGTTCCATATTCAAGTTCAAAATCAACAGAGTGAACATCTGCTGGCAATTTATTTTTTTTTCTAAGCATGATAAATGGTTTTTTGAGAATGAATGAGACAGCGGATGCAAAAACAAATCCTCTAGACTCTATGGCTGCAATTTTAGTAAAATTAAATTTTTTTGATCTTTCGACAATTTGATTAATTGTTTCTGCAAATGCTTTTTCATCTTTAATTAATGTAGTTATATCCCTAAATAAAATACCCTTTTTTGGATAATCAGGTATAGATCTAATATAATTTTTTAAGTTCATAATAATTAAATATAGAAGTATAAATAAATAGATTTTCAGTTATGACAACAAATAAATTAGCAATTATAGGTGGAAGTGGTCTTTATGATGTAGAGGAATTCAAAGATAGAGAATTACTTGAATTAAAAACGCCATGGGGAAAACCATCTGATAAGATTTTAAAAACTAATTATAATGGTAAAGAAGTTTATTTTTTGCCAAGGCATGGAAGGGGACATTTTGTTTCTCCTTCAAATATTAATTTTAGAGCAAATATAGATGCACTTAAACAACTAGGGGTTACTGATATTGTTTCTGTATCAGCTGTAGGTTCTCTTAAAGAAGATTTACCTCCTGGAAAATTTGTAATTGTAGATCAATTTATTGATAGAACTTTTGCAAGAATAAAAACTTTTTTTGATGATGAGATAGTTGCCCATGTGTCGATGGCGCATCCAACCTCTAATGGATTAATGAATGCATGCGAACATGCAATTAAAAAATCAAACATAGATTATCAAAGAAATGGAACTTATGTTGTTATGGAAGGGCCACAATTTTCTACATTAGCAGAATCTAATTTATATAGATCTTGGAAAGCAGATGTAATTGGAATGACTAATATGCCAGAAGCAAAACTCGTAAGAGAAGCTGAAATTCGATATGCATCAGTATCTATGGTAACAGATTTTGATTGTTGGCATCCAGATCATGAAAATGTTGATGTACAACAAGTAATAAAAGTTTTGTTAGGAAATGCGGAAAAAGCAAAAGTTATGATTAAAAATTTGATTGATAATTTTGAGGATCATATTGATCTTAATGATCCAACAAACAATTGCTTAGATGTAGCAATTATAACAGCGCCAGAAAAAAGAAGTCAGAAAACAATTGAGAAACTTAAAACAATAGCTGGAAGAGTTTTATCTAAATGAAGATTGAAGGTAAAGAATATCGAACAATATGGTATGAGGGAAATATTGTTAAAATAATTGATCAAACCAAACTTCCTCATCAATTTACAATTAAAGAACTTAAAACAGTAAATGATGCAATTAATGCTATTAAAATAATGGAAGTAAGAGGAGCACCATTAATAGGAGGAACAGCTGCTTACGGTCTAGCTTTAGCAGTTCAAGAAAATAATAATCCTGAATTTATAAAAAAAAGTGCAGAGGAGTTAATTCAATCAAGACCTACCGCTATTAATTTAAAATGGGCTGTAGATCGTATGATGAAAAAATTATCAGGAATTAATAGTGATCAAATATTAAGCATTGCCCTAAATGAAGCAAAAGAAATATGTGATGAAGATGAAAAGTTTTGTGAAAATATTGGCATTAACGGATTAAAAATAATTGAAGAAATTTATAATAAAAAGCAAGATACAGTAAACATATTAACACATTGTAATGCTGGTTGGCTGGCAACAATTAATTGGGGCACTGCCACATCACCAATTTACCATGCACACAAAAAAGGTATACCATTGCATGTATGGGTAGATGAAACAAGACCAAGAAACCAAGGTGCTAATTTAACCTCATATGAATTAAATGAAGAAGAAATTCCAAATACTATTATTGCTGATAATACAGGCGGTATTTTAATGCAGAGAGGAGAAGTTGATATGTGCATTGTAGGAACTGATAGAACTTTGTCAAATGGAGATGTTTGTAATAAAATTGGAACTTATCTTAAAGCATTAGCCGCTCATGATAATAGTGTTCCTTTTTATGTAGCTCTTCCAAGCTCAACAATTGATTGGGATATTAAAAATGCAAAAGATATTCCTATAGAGGAAAGAAATTCAGAGGAATTATCTCATGTAGAGGGTATTGATGAGAATAATCAACTAAAGAAAGTTTTGATATATCCCAAAAAAAGCAAGGCAATAAATTTGGCTTTTGATGTTACACCTGCAAAATATGTAACAGGTTTGATTACAGAAAGAGGTATTTCAGAAGCCTCATCTGATGGTTTAAAACAATTATTTAAGAAATAATTCTAGATGAAATTAATCCATCGAGTGGTTTTGGGTGAAACCATGTAGATTTTTGTGGCATATACTTTTTCTTTTCAGCATAAGCCAAAACTTCTGAAATATTAGTAGGATACAACTTGAATGCTAAGTTGTACTTTTTTGAGTTTACAAAATTTTCTAGGACTTTTTTGCCTTTAAAACCGGATACAAATTTAATATTTTTATTATTTTTCAATATTTTATTTAATATTAATTTTTTCAATATAGTTACATCCAATTCCTTTGATTGCTTATGTGGCTGAAGTATATGCCACTTTTTATTGATATACATTTCAATTTGATTTTGCTTAAGCTTTTTATTCTTTTTAGAAATATCTAAAGAGAAGTTTTTTGAAATTATTTTTTTAATTTTTTCAAATTTTAAGCTAGTTTTGACGACTCTATTGTAATCTAGTATATTTACCTGGTTATCAGGAAAAGCAACTATCATAGGAGCAATTTTCTTTTTACTTTTTAACATGGCCTGTATCCGATGGTGTCCATCACATATGTATATTTTTTTAATATTTTTAAGATAATTTTTAAGTAATTTTTCTATATTTGCTGTTTTAACAACCCAAAGTTCATGCCTACATTTATCCTCAGATTTAAAATTATAATCTGGCCTATATTTAAAAATATAATTTAATTTTTTTAAAGAATTTGGTTTAGACTTATACGTTGTATATATAGGGCTTATTTGACTATTAAATTTTAATAATTGCTCTTTTCTTTTTTTTATCCTTTCAAAAAAGGTTTCTTCATGACCTAATATTTTTTTATCATCATAATTCTCTAAATTAATTTTACCAACAATCCCAAGTAATTTTTTCTTGTTGTATGTAATTCGATATAAATAGAAATGATCTGATTGATCTTGTTGAATAATGCCTTTATCATTAAGACTTTGAAGCATTTTTTTTGACTCATTGATACTTGAAGCATTTAATAAATTAACAAAATTTAATTTTTTGGTTATTTTATAATTATTAAGATAACTTAAGTTTGGATAAGTAACTTGTTTTGCAAACCTTTTTTTTGGCCTTATTCCGCTAAATGGTTTTATTAGACTCAATTTTAAAATTAAGCAATTTTTGGAAGTTCCTCTAATGCTTTATCTACACTAGCTTGATCAAATTTATCTTCAGCTAAATTTCCTTCAAAGAAATCTCCATAAGCTTTCATATCAAAATGACCATGTCCACAAAGATTAAACAGAATTGATTTAGCTTCACCGTTCTTTTTACATTCTAATGCAGCATCAACAGCACCTTTAACAGCATGAGTAGCTTCAGGAGCAGGCACTATTCCTTCTGTTCTTGCAAAAGATACGCCTGCTTCGAAGCATTCTTTTTGACCATATGATTTTGCTTCTATCGCACCTATTTCTTTAAGGTGACTAACCATTGGTGCCATGGCATGATATCTCAATCCTCCAGAGTGTGTTGCTGGTGGAATAAATTGAGATCCCAAAGTATGTGTTTTCATTAATGGTGTTAATCTTCCAGTATCACCAAAATCATACACAAATTTACCTTTTGTAAGTGAAGGACAAGATTTTGGCTCACAAGCAATTACTCTTGTATTTTTTCCTTCTCTAAAATTTTTACCTATAAATGGAAAAACTAATCCTGAAAAGTTGCTCCCACCACCAGTACAACCAACTAAAATATCTGGATAATCATCAGCCATTTCCATTTGTAGTAAAGCTTCATTACCAACAATTGTTTGATGCATAAGCACATGGTTTAACACACTACCAAGAGCATATTTTGTATCAGGGTTTTTTGCTGCCATCTCAACAGCTTCAGAAATAGCTATACCTAAGCTACCTGTATTGTTTGGATCTTTTGCTAATATAGCTTTTCCACTATCTGTTTCTTCTGATGGACTTGCAACACATCTTGCTCCATATGTCTGCATTACTAGCTTTCTATATGGCTTTTGCTCAAAACTAACTTTAACCATATAAACATCTAATTCTATTCCAAAGAGTTTACACGCAAAAGCAAGCGACGTTCCCCATTGACCAGCACCAGTCTCAGTAGTTATTTTTTTAGTTCCTTCTTCTTTATTATAAAATGCCTGTGCAACCGCTGTATTAGGCTTGTGACTTCCGGATGGACTTACTCCTTCGTACTTATAATAAATTTTTGCTGGTGTATCTAAAAATTTTTCTAACTTTCTAGCTCTATAAAGTGGAGATGGTCTCCATTGTTTATAAATATCTCTTACTGGCTCTGGAATTTCAATTTCTCTATCCTGAGAAACTTCTTGACCAATTAAAGCCATTGGAAATAAAGGAGCTAAATCATCTGGTCCTATTGGTTTTAAAGTACCTGGATGTAAAACTGGATCAAGTGGTTTTGGAAGATCTGCAGCAATATTATACCATGTTTTAGGCATTTTACTTTCTTCAAGAAAATATTTAATAGTATCAGACATTTTTATAATCTTAATCTTGAAGATAAAATTTAGAAATTGCAAGAATAAAATTAAATTAACTATCTTAAAGAAGCTGCAATATTTCCACCATCTACTGTTAAAACTGCACCTGTAGTCTTTTTAGATATAGCTAAATGAAAAAAAGCTTTTGCAACATCCTCAGCCTTAACTTCATTTAAAAGTAGATTTCCTCTCATGTATTCATCTGTAGAAACTTCTCTAGCTTTTGCTCTAGATTTAATCATTCCATCATTTAATAAACCACTTCTAATTCTATCAGCATTTACTCCATTTGATCTAATGCCTAGTGATCCATAATCAACTGCATATTGTTTGCATAAACTTAATAATGCAGTTTTTGGAAGTCCATAAGGTCCAAAATTTTTTCCAGGATTTACTGATTGTTTAGAAATATTAAACAGTAAGCATCCTTGTATATTTTGTTTTTTCATTATTTTAATAGTTTCTGAAGCACAATTTTGATGAGAAAAAAAATTATCTTCAAAACTTTCTCTTAAAATTTTATCATCTACTTCAGCAATAGATCCACCAACTGCTGTTCCAGCATTTGATATTAAAATATCAATACCACCATATTGTTCACTAATTTTTTTAAAAGCATTTTTCACACTTTTTTTATTTCTAACATCACAATGCAAACATAAATCTTTGATTGTATTTTGCATTTCGTTTACTTTTTTGGCATCGTAATCAAGCAATACAATTTCAGCACCATGACTTTTAAAAAGTTTATAAGTAGCTGAACCAATGGCTCCGAATCCACCAGTAATAACAACAACATTTCCTTGAAGAATTTTTTTAGCTTTTTTAATTTTAGCTTGCTCTAGCGACCAATATTCAACATCAAATAAATCTTTTTCAGGTATGAACTTATATTTTGTTGTTTCCTCAACTGAGGAAATTACTCTAGCATTTGTTTCAGTTATATCTCCAGCTATTTTTGAAGCATTAAAACTATCACCCACACTAAATAACCCAACGTTTTGAACCAATATTACTCTTGGCGAAGTATCAAGCATTGTTTTTTTGCCTTTAACCTTTTTCTTGTTAGTATTGAAATACTTTACATATTTTTTTCTATAATCTTTAAAACTTTTCTCTGCTATTTTTTTGAAATCTTCAATACTTGAATTTTGTTTTGGTGTAATTACTAGTGGAAATGGTTTAACTCTTATTACATGATCTGGAGTAGCCGTTCCAATACTTGAATATCTTTTTATATCTTTGCCATTTATAAAATAATTCAAATTTTTATTTGATCTGTAATTAAGTATAAATTTTTGATTATGGTTTTCTGATAGCAAACCTCTTAAGATTGGTGCAATTTCATATGGTTCAAACTGAGTTTTATAATTTTTTATTTGTTTTATTTTTTTTCGTTTTAATTTTCTTAAAGTTTTTTCTGCAATTGAAACATATTTAATCATTAAGTCATAAGATCTTTTAGCATCATTATCAAAAGTAAATATTCCGTGGTTTAAAAGTATTAAGCAGTTAATATTTGGATTCTTATTATAAACTTCATTAATTTTTTGAGCTAAACCAAATCCAGGCATTACATAAGGTATGATACTGACTTTAGTTCCAAAAATTTTTTTACAAAGATCTTTACCATTAGGTCTATTTGTTACATCCATGATTGCATCAGAATGGGTGTGATCAACAAATTTGAAAGGTAAAAAGGCATGTAAAAAAGTTTCTACAGATGGGTTAGGTGATTTAATATCAATTAAGTTTCTTTTTTGATATGCAACCATATCTTCATCACTTAAATATTTTTTATTTTTAAGAGATAAAAGTGGATTTAATTTTACCGCAGGTAAACCGGCTGGCTCTATTTCAGCCATGTCCCAACCACTTCCTTTAACACAGAGAACCTCGTAATTTTTGCCATCAATATCTTTAATTGATGTTTTTACAGAA